>JAGLSW010000326.1 GCA_023135565.1 Candidatus Aminicenantota bacterium
TTTCACTCGTTTCCGGGTGAGGCGCGCATCATGATTGCCTGTCCCTTTTTTCCTTTTTTACTAATACCTCGTGAAAATTTGCTTTTTTTCGTCTTGCATTCTTTCGATATTTGCGATATATTACCTTTCTATGGCGATGAACAAAAAAATAAAATTAGACCGGGCGACAATAGGCAAGCGATTGAGACAAACCCGGAAAAACCTCGATCTCACTTTGAAAGAAATGGGTGAAATGAGCGGGTTTGTAGTGAGCGCCGTCTCCGAAATGGAGTTGGGCAAAAAGAGGATTCTCCCCGAATACCTCAATTTGCTGGCTGCTAAATTTAACGTCAACCTGAACTGGATTTTTACCGGGAAAGGTTCGATGTTTTTACCCGGTTATGAGTTGACCTGGGATTTCGGCAAAGATAATGAGGAAATAGAGGAGATGATTTATCTCATTGAAAATTCTTCTTTTTTCCGGCACGAAGTTTTAAGGTATTTCATGAAATTAAAAGCCGAAAACAAAGAAGAACTAAAGCCCCGTGGCACGGGGAGCCTATGAGGGGCTTTTAGGTAATCGAAAATCATTAAGAAAAAAAGGGAACAGGACGAGTAATTTTTTCTCGCCTACCCCTTTTTCCTTTCCGAATCCTACCGGAACACCCCTGGAGGTTTTTAGGGGGACATTTTGGTAACAGTGTAATTGAATTCAGTCATTTTCTCCCGGTTATATTTCGATAAAGTCGGCGTTTATGATTTTCATGACGTTGAATTGATTATAGATCAAGTCTCTATTGTCTTCCAGTGTATTTATGTCTATATTGCCCTCGTCGTTGAATAGATTTGAAATGAATTCAGCGGTTTCGGGGGTTAGCAGCAGCAGCAGGGGCTTTATAATTTCAAATTCTTTTTTTATCTTGAAAACTTCTTTCACATCTTTTTGGTTATAGGTAGTCAGCAGGTCCTCGTTTACCCGGATTTTGTAAAATTCCAGCAGCGCTGTGTCATCCGCTTTCATCTTTTCCATAAAGCGATGGATGTGGGTTAGGTTTTTCCAGGTGTTTGTGCCAGCCACTTCTTCGTTAATATGGGCTTTTAGATCAATAGTAAGCTTGTATGTTTTTTCCATTGTTTTTTTTGCGCCTCCTTGCGCCTCCTACTTGTTTTTATTTTTAAATTGTTTATTATGTTCTGCGAAGTTGTCTTCCCTCCCTTGTCCCATTGGTATCATAAGCTTGCAAAAAAGTCCCGGATGATATATATTTCATTCTAAGCAGCAGAACGAATTACTTGTATTGTGAAATATTTTCGTCATATGAGAAATTATATCTGTTATTCGGTAAAAAGTCAAGAAAAAAAATGAAAAAAAAAGTTGCGATTAATTTTGATGAGATCGGCAGGCGGTTGAGACAGGTAAGGAAGAGTCTCGATTTCACTTTGAAAGAGATGGGTGAAATGAGCGGGTTTGTAGTGAGCGCTATCTCCGAGATGGAATTGGGCAAAAAGAGGATTCTTTCCGAATATCTCAATTTGTTGGCCGGTAAATTTAGGGTTAACTTGAATTGGGTGTTTACCGGGAAAGGTTCGATGTTTTTACCCGGCTATGAGTTGACCTGGGATTTTGGAAAGGATAATAAAGAGGTGGCGGAGCTGCTTTATCTTTTAGAGAATTCGTCTTATTTCAGGCATGAAATATTGAGGTATACCGCGAAATTAAAAATTGAAAGCACAGAGGGGATCGGCATCCCCAACCTATAAGTCAGCCGAAAGGCTTTAATCATTCCGGGAAGTTTATGCAAAAAAACAAGATTTTCACTGATTAGTAGTATAGAGAGTCGGCGTCGTAACGCCCACCGCCCCTTACTTCGTATTTTTCGTGGTAAAAATAGCTCGTAGTAACGGTAGATTTTTAAAACCGGATTGCTGCATTATTGTCCTGTTACCCGGTCTTCTTTGTACTTGCCTTCAGCTTCGTGCAGCACGATTCTCGTAAAATGGTCGTAATACTTGTGCTTTACCGGGGGCAGCAGCAGGAATTCGACAATAAAGGTATCATCGTTTTTTAGCTCGTTAAGAATTTTCTCCGGGACGAAACCGCGCACACCGGAAAAGGTTTCTTCCAACAGGTATATTTTTGTTTTTTTGAATTTAGATAAATCGAATAAAAATTTAACCTTTTCTAAAGGTTTAAGGTTTCCATAAGGTTTTTTTAATTTTTTACCCCAGGTTTCTATTAGTTTATCTATTTCATCTTTCGGCGCATTAAATGCCCCGGCAGTTAAATCCAATAACGCCCCTGCTTTTATATCTGCCGGTATGTCATTAATATTCGGCAGGTAGAAGAAATTTTGTTTTTTTGCGCCGATATTTTTTTTTTCGATAGATATTTTGCCGGTAAATTTTTGTCCTCTGCCGGAAAAGACGTTATAGAATTGGTCCGCCGCCTCTTGTTGTTCGATGTCGATGAGATAATGTTTCCCAGGGTAGAAACCGGTGTTTAGTCGGTCGAACTGTTCGGCTTTCACCGGGGCCGGGAAAAGCATTTTTTTAAACATGTGATACGAGAAGAAAAGAGCGGCCAGGGCATAGAAAAAGCACAGCAGCAGTCCTACCCCGAAATATTTCGGCAAGCTGCTTTGCATATGGAAGACGTAGTCTTCTTTATTCTTTATAAATGGAAAATCTTTCGGTCTAATTCTTTTTGTCCTATTTTCGAGACAGTACCTGACAAAATTTTTATAATTTTCGATGTTTGCCCGGTAAAAGTCGATATGGCCGTTGTAAGCTGAGCCGGATATTTCGTTGCCCACTGTTTTGTAGAATGTGGTCGGTATAAAAAGACCACAGAGATGCACTATGTCCGCGGCTTTTATGGTATCGCGTAGCATTTTTTTTTCTAATTTTAGAATTTTTTTGAAGTCTGTATCTAAGTAGTTTTTAATCATGCGCTGGTATACGTTTTTTATTTCACCGGGAGTTTCATATTTGGAGGCTTCTTCATACATCGCTTTTTCCGCTTTGGAGAATATTTCTAACTTTTTTAATTCGTGTGTGTATATGGACTCGAAAAGGGTGTCGGTGTACTTCGATAACGCGGTACCGGCAATCTCCGGTATCAAAAAAATTAAAACGAACCAGGACAGGATGGTTAATCCCGCACCTGTATATACATTTTTAATAGTGCCGAAGGCAGAGCCGAGTATAAGGAATCCTGTATTTACCGCGAATACCATTAGGAAGAAAATCCCCAGGTTGGCAATTTCGCTGCCGGTTAAGCTGATCCCATTAATGGAAAATTGAGCGATTACGACAAGATAAGTTATGATAAGGAAAGCCAGCATGAATAGAAAACGACAGAGGATGATGGAGGAAAATAAGGTTTTTTGGCCGGTATAGTTCAGCATCATCTTGTTAAATTTTTTGTTCCTGAGAGCAAAAAAGCCGAATAGGAATGATGATGCGCTGAAGAATACAAAATAGAACCAGGAGAAGTCCAGGCTGTTTTTTCCATAGGGCTGCGCGTATACGTTTGCCCCTTTTAAAGGCTTATTTATTTCAAATCTAAAACTATCATCCAAAAAAGCTTGTAAATCAATAAAAGGAATAGAATTGTGAAATATTGAAAAAAGCGGTGCGGGCAGACCATTTTGCTTAACTCCAAAAACACCGTGTCTCGTTAAGTTGTAATAAAACGCCAATTTACTCTCTTCGTTTATGATAAACGATGACTGAGTTTTTATTTTATCTTTATACACCTTAAAGCCAACATAAGCAAGTATACACGAAATAACCAAAAAAATCGACATTACATAAATTACTCTTTTTTTTAAATTCCTTCTCGATTCAAATTTGAGTAACCTTAAAAAATTTCTCATGTTAGTTCTCCATTTTTTCCTACAGCCGGTAAAATTTAGGATTGCTTGCATCAAGATATATTAAATCAAAAAACCGGGGAAAAATCAAGGCCAATCGGATAAAATTTTGATTTTTTTTAAACCTTATGGTATAATCAAGCATTAGAAGGAGGCAACATGAAGAAGAAACTTAGAAAGAAGCTGGCCTTAAACAAAAGCACTATAGCGAAATTAGACCCCCAGGATAAAATTAAAATCAAAGGTGGAATAACAGCTTTTGCAGTAACATGTGACTGTTATACAGAGCATAAAAGTTGCACACTTGGTGGAAACTGTTGTCCCCCTGCTGAGAAACTCGATAATCCGACTATATATAACTGCTAAAAAAAAGCTGGGTTTTAAACCTATGATATAATCAAAGCTTCATAAGGAGAAAACATGAAGAAGAAAATAAAAAATAAGCTGGCTCTAAACAGAAGCACCATAGCAAGATTAGATCCCCAGGATAAAATTAAAATCAAAGGTGGTAATTTAGATTCTGCAATAACAGTCGCTTGCTATACAGAGCATAAGAGTTGCTCTATCCAAATAAACTGTTGTCCACCTCCTGAAAAACTTGATAATGAGACTTTCAACAATTGCTAAGAACAACCTTGATTTTTTTTAATCTTCGAGGGGAATTACTTTAGAAGAAAAATAGGCTCGGTGCGTTCGAATGTTACGGGCAACCGGGAGGGCCGGGTCAGGAAAAGATCGACACCCTGTACACAACCCGGACGAGCCGGAACCCAAAAGGGACCGGCTTGCCGGGAAATTACAAATCCCAAATTACAAGCCCTAATGTCCAAAATTACAAACGAAAGAAAACGCATAAAAAAAACTTACAGCCGCCTGTTTTCCCGGTGGGCAAAAGGTTTTTATCGACGCCAAAGGGAATTTTCACATTTGTGAGAAGATAAATCCAAATTTTCCCATTGGGAATATAAATCGCGGTTTCGATTTCGCAGCCATAGGAAATCTAATAAAGAAATATAATGAAGAAATAATAAGGCTCAGGTGCTGGGAGTGCGATTTTTGGTTTCTCTGCCCCGTATGTTATGTTCACGCGGCGCGGGGTGATAAAATAGAAATCCACTGCGAAAAGTCCCGCAGCGATCTAAAACTCCTATTGGAACAGGATTTAAAAAATAAGGAGCAGCAAGATGAAACGAAGCTGGATAATCATTCTTTTACTATCGACGATTATATCGACCGGTTGTAAAGGCGATAAAGAGAGCGCAAATTCAAAAACGGTGTCTTTAACCGACAGCGTTTACCGGTTACATTATAATAAAATAAAAGAGATTAAAATAGAATCCCTTCTTGGGGCAGGTTTTGAGAATATATCTTCCCACCGTTTTTTATATACGGCATTCGCAGCACCGGACAAAAATCACGGGATACGGAAATATGACCTGGACTTGAAGAAAATCGAAGAATTCGTGATCCCTTACGGCCAGGGGCCAAATGAATGTATCTCCCTGAGAATCCTGGGCGGGAATGAAGAAGAGATATTGGTTTTTGATGTCCAGGCACAGAAATATTATTTGTATAACGGAGATTTTAGCTCCCGGTCAAATATCCAAAGCGGGGTGTTAGGCGGTCTTGTAGAATACGGTTACAACTATTTCCCGGGAAGAAAAACAGCGGTTGTCGCTTTTTGGCAAAAAACCTCACACTCCCGGGCTGATTATAATATTTATACCCGGAAAATAATGGGGGAGAAATTTGAGAGCCGGGTCATCTTTAAAGGGCATTTTGACGGTTTCAAAAGTAACGGTCTGTTAAATTTGGGGGAACCTTATGATTTTAAAGTAATCGGCGACTATATATACTTACTTGAACTCGCTAAATACAGATTTTTAAAGATGGACTTCACGGGGAAAATCATCAGCGCCGTTTTAGTAAAGAACTGGCCCCGTAAAAGATTCACCCGCAGGCAATTGGAAAAATGGGTTAAAGAAGCCGGTCTTGACCCGCGGGTTACGTACCCGGAAAAGTTATGGCCTGCCTGCTGGCTGATCAGGATTAACGACGGTTTTGCCGTTGGCCGCAGGGAAAGTTACGATACCATGGAAGAAAGCGATTGGATCGACGCCGATTATTTCGACCTGGAGCTTAATTATAAGGGCAAAATAAAAGTGCACTGGTTTATTTTATGGCGTGATCCCAAGTTCGGGCAGGGTGTGGCGGAGAGACGGTTTTTATTTAGAGGGAATCACCTGTTTACTATTGAGACGAGAGATGCTGGCGACGACGAAGATAATTTTTTAATTAAGTGGGAAGTGAAGTGAAAAGGGATCGTTTAAAACCCTATGTTTACAAAGTCAAAGGGGCAAAAAACTATGCTTTATACGATCTTTTCCATGGAAAAATCTTTCAAATCATCCCTGAAGGGGAACCCCATGAATTGCGGGAAGAGTTGTTAAAAGAGAATTTGATCTTTGAAACGGAAGGAGTTGTTCCCTACAAACTAAGCATGGATTTATCGAAAGAATTTACTGAACTGCGTATCAAGGAATTGCAGTTAAGGCTCGATGGAGTTTATGAGGACACCTGCTGGTCGAGAAATGTAGTGAAGAAAACCGGCAAAAGGATGGACGAAAAAATCGTCTCGATTCTTTTAGAGCAGGTAAGCGGCCTGGAGATAAACCGGGTAAGGATAGAGACCGCTGAATATGATGATTCTATAAAAAGTATAATAGAGCGGATCGTATCTTCGCTTCAATCGCGCAAAATCGAGATATATTCCGCCCATGAATTCGGTAAAGAAGAAATTTCGTCCTTAACCGGTCTAATTGCGAATAGTAACAAGCAGTTAGAGATAAAAAAAAGAGAGCAGGTCGATTTATCGGAATTTGATATAAGTATGTATCGATTTTTTTACAGCCGGGATTTTAATCCTTGTTTAGGACATAAGGCTGCCGTTGATACGAATGGGGACATAAAACCTTGCTTATGGTTAAACGAGATAATTGGAAACATTAGAGAAAATAATATAAAGGACCTGATTACCTCCGGTAGATTCGCCCCATATTGGGAACTATCGAAAAACGATATAGGCGAATGTAAAGCTTGTGAAATGAGATATGCTTGTAATGATTGTCGAGTTTGTTCAGGTCAGGGGGATTTTTCAAAGGAGAAGCGGGCCTTATTCTGCAAAGTCTGAGTAAGAAAAACTGGGGCGGTGCGAAAGCGCTGATTAAAGTCGGTGCGAGGTAAGATAAAAAAAAGGGACAGTCAATCATGAAGAACTACCATGAAATTACTTTGCCTTC
>JAGLSW010000327.1 GCA_023135565.1 Candidatus Aminicenantota bacterium
GCCCCCGGCAGGGTCGCCGGAGGCAAAGTATTTTCATAGTAGGCGAGGGAAAAATAGTGGCACAAGATAATAAAGCCCCCATATCGAGTTCCCCTCATCATTCATAATCCGGGTCTTAAAGGCTTTTGATATAATCCAGCAATTTATTTTGGAACACAAGCAGCAGCGCCTGCGCCAAAATAACAGGCAGGGCGATATAAAGATAAGGCATTAGTCTTTTTCGCGGCGGTTTATCGCCTAAACGCATATAAGAGAGGAAAAAAGAGATAGCCAGCGGCACAAGCAGCAGCAGCCCGGGAATTATTACCGTCACCACACTGGACATGGCAACCATGTAACCTTTTAGATGAGCAGTGGCATTAAAAAAGAAATCGGCGGATAAGGTCAACAGGTTCATAAGCAGGAAGACACCTATAAAACCTACGGCAAGATTCCTGGACGCAAGACCGGCAAATAAGGCCAGCAGGAAAGAAAGAATTACAGTCGGCAGGATTTCATAGCGTATCTTGAAGGGAATGCTGCCATCTATCCCGAATAACAGCGCATATATAAATAAAAATACAAGCAGCACCGCTAACCGGGGCAGGATTTTGTAAAACAGTATTTTGGCCCGGGAAATGGGCAGGGATAACAAATATTCCAGAGCCCGCTCTTTCTCCTCCCGGTAAAATAACGTCAAACCGGAGTAAACCGCAAATACCAGCATGGTAAAAAGAGATAACCCGTTAATCAATTCGGCGGGATCAAGACGCAGGTGGAGAAAAAGCACATCCATGAGAAGAATAAAAGGGAACCCCAGCAGCAGCAGCGAACTTTCAAGCAAATTTTTCATCGTATCCCGAAACTCTTTCTTAAGCATTATATCCTCCTATTCCTTTGCCCCGAACTTTTTTAAAAGTTCAGCCATTTTTTTGTCGCCTGTCTCCACAGCAATATCTAAGGGCGTTTTTACCTTCTTATAATATTTTGTCCGGCCCAATTCGGGGATCAACAATTTTCCTACCGCCCCGCGCAGCAAATCTACACGCCGGTATTTGCTCCTTTTGTTAACTTTTGCTCCTTTCTCCAGCAGTATACGGGCAATATTTAGACGCCTTTTTTGTACGGCATGGTGCAGCGGCGTCCAACCCTGTTTGTCACCGGCGTCCATAAGTTCAGGGTATTTTGCGACTATCTCTTCGACCGCCGCGCCGTCCCCGGATTGCACAGCCCGGTGCAAGGACAACAAAAATCTTACCATGCCGGGATTTCCCCTCCTGATCGCCATGCTGACCGCGGTGTCGCCGTCCCGGTTTTCTATATCCAGGACTGCGCCGCTGTCTATCAGCAGCCGGGCCAGGTGGTTGTGCTTTCCCGATAAAGCGAGGTGAAGCGGGGTATTGCGCCAGTCATTTAAGGCGTTTATATCCACCCCCTTCTCGATAAATAAAGCGGCAATCTCTTTATTCCCGGAATAAGCAGTCTTGTGCAGCAAGTTGGAATTACCCGCCGTTTTTGTCTCCAAATCCGCGCCCTTAGCAAGCAATAAGCGCACTAAGGCTATGTTCTCCTTCCCGGAGGAAGCTGCGGCAGTTAGGGCGGTCCCCCAACGGTCGCTGACATTCACCTCTGCGCCGTTGTCGAGGAGTAACCGGGCGGTTTCTAAATCACCTTTCCCGGCAGCGGCTGTCAAAGGCGTCGAGCCGTACTGGGTTTTTACGTTCACATCGGCCCCGGCGGCGATGAGAGCGCGGACAATTTCTATATTAATTTTTCTATTATCATATCTCTCCACACAAGCCAGTGCCAAAGGTGTCAAGCCATGTTTGTTTTTTGCATTAACCGCGGCGCCGGCGCCGGTCAGCAGGGCGACAATTTTTTCCGATCGATTTAACACTGCTTCGTGAAGCGGCGTACCGCCCCCGTTATTAGCTGTGTTCGCCTGCGCTCCATTAGCCAGCAGTACCTCCACTATCTCTTGCCAACCGCGGCTGACGGCATGAAAAATAGGGCTGGCGCCGGTCCTGTCCCGGTAGTTGACATCCGCTCCTTTGGCGATTAATAATTCCGCCACTGCTTTATGGCCGAAAATACAGGCGTGCCTCAATGGGGTGCCGGCAAAGGGGCCGCGAGTTATTTGATCCAGCGGCGCTCCCGCGGCAATGAGGATTTCAACGATCTCTTTATGCCCCCATGCTGCGGCGCTGTGCAGGGGATGCCACTTCCTACTATCCAGCGCCGTCAACAAACCCGGATCTTCGTCTACGAGCTGTTTTACTTTTGCCGCGTCGCCTCTCTCCACAGCGGAGAATATCTCATCGCCCCCGCAGCCGTAGAAAAAAACCAATAACATCAGCAGCAAAATATAGATTATTTTCGTTATCATATTCATAACTTACTTTCTCCTAAAAATAAAAACTTGTTTAAAATTTTCGTACCCAGGAAAAGTAATCCCTGAAAAACAGTAAGAAAAAAACGACGAAAAAGAAAACCATGGGCGAAACAATTAACGCATAGGGTTTTAAATGCAGTTCTAAAGGTTTCAAATCCATCCTTTTAAAACATAGGGCAAAAGCCGTCCCCAAAGGCGCTAACAAAAGCAGGCCGGGCAGCAGCAGCGATAAGAAAAATCCCGCCGGTTCTCCCGTACCCGCCGCTTCTATGGCAATATAATTAATGATTAGGACGGCGAAATAAAAAAGCATATTTACGGTTAAAACCCCCAGTAACCCCATAATCAGCGAGTCTACCACCAGGCCGAGAAAGAGCGCGCTCAAAAATAAGAATAGCAGCCCGAAAACGTCGGCGGGGATGTCGCTGAAAACCGACAAAATCACACCCGCTGCAATCAGCAGCAGTAAAACCAGCAGCCGGGGAGCCAGTTTGTACAGGAACATTTTCCAGCGCGGCAGGGGCAGGGAAAAAAGATACTCGAAAGCATTCTCTTTCTTTTCATGGGAAAAAAAAGCCGCTCCCGCATAAGCGGCAAACACGATCACGAACAGGGTGTAGATCAGGTTAAAAACCGAAGCAAATTCTCTTTCTAAAGAAGCGACCCCGTAATCCACGTTGTTTAACAGCGGCAGCGCTAAAAACAAAAGACTGCTGTGCGCTAAAATAATTAAAGTATCGCGAAACTCTTTTTTAAACATATTCTCCACCTATAAAGGCGCTGACGATAGCGGTAAGATCGAGATCCGCCACTTTCCCGGCAATTTGCTCGCGGTACTCTTCGCGAAAGGGGTAGATGAAAAATTCCGACTGTTCGGTATAGTCGATACACGAGAGCACCGGCACACCCTGGGGCGGTTCTCGGCAAATGACTTTTTTGACTTTGGCTTTTAAAGCGTCTATTTTTTCATCCACCGCGGTTTCGCCTTCCCGCAGCAGGATAACCCGGTCCACCATGTTTTCGATATCCCGGAAATTAAGGTTCACGAAAACCACGGTAATCTTTTGTTCGGCCAGTAACTTAATCAATTCTCTTAAAAAGACGCCGCGCAGGTAAATATCTATGGAGTGGATGATTTCGTCGATCAAAAGCACCCGGGGCGCGGCGGACAGGATTAAACTGAGGTGAAAGATGACCCGCTGGCCCATGGAGAGTTCTTTGATTTTCTGGTTTCTTTCGATTTTGGTTCGTTTGATTAGGGCGTCGTCATAGGAAGACAAACCGTACACCGATTTATGAAAGTCGATGGCCCGGGAGACTTTCAAACCTTCATAGAGGCTGGGGTTGTCGGAGATGAAACCGATTTTTCGCCTGGGGTCCCGGCCCATGTTTTCATTGTAGATAATCTCTCCCCCCGCGGGTCTTAGTACGCCTGCCATCAAGCGCAGCAGGGTACTTTTTCCCACCCCGTTGATCCCGGTTATCAGGGTAACTTCGCCGCTGTTTATCTTTAGGTTAAAATCTTTGAAAATCTTCTTCTTGCCGTAGCTAAAAGAGAGGTTTTTAATTTTTATTGCCGTCATGATTCGCTCCTTTGAAATAGTTCACATGCCCCCGGTTGTTCCCGGCTGCCCGCGGCGCGGGCGCCCTATAAACCGCTCCGCGGTAAAAAAAGCAGAGGCCGGGGATCCAAAACCCGCAATTTGTTGAAAAAACAATTTTTTTTGTAATTTTTGTCATCTCAGGACTCCTTATGGGTCGCCGTTGTCATTCGTTTTTTGATGGCTGCGATTATATCGGCCATGGAAAAGCCCAATTCGCTTACTTTAGAGACATATTCGAAAGTTTCTTCGTCTAATAGCCGGTATTTTCCTGTTTTGACTTTTTCTTTATCTAATTTGACGAAATACCCCGCTCCGGGCCGGGAATAGATATAGCCGTCATTTTCCAATTGGGAATACACTTTAATAATGGTATTGGGATTGATTTGTAATTTCATGGATAACTCCCGCAGGGACATCAGTTTGTCGCCTTCTTTTAGATGATCGGACAGGATGGCAAACTTGATTGCCCGCTTGACCTGTTCGTAGACCGGCACCGCTGCTTTTACATCCACTGTAAAATCTAAAAAATTCTGTTTTTTATTTTTCATTTTGTTTTCCACTGCCCTACTATTATATAGCAGTAAGTCGATTTTGTCAACAAAAAAATTTATTTTTTTTACTCTCGCATGAAAATTTTATTACATTTAGGCCCGAAACTCTTTGTTATCAAAGCATCGGGAGGCGTGTCGTAACCACATACCGGGACGCACATGTGCGTCCCC
>JAGLSW010000328.1 GCA_023135565.1 Candidatus Aminicenantota bacterium
GGCTTATTGGCTGGGGACGCCGTCCACCCACGCGAGTGGGGTCAGATAGAATTTTCGACCGCCTTGATCTTCAACCGCGACAAATACTCGGTGATTTTGATATGCTTGGGACAGGCTTCCATACAATTGAAAATCGTATGACAGCGCCAAATACCATTACGGTCGTTCACGATGTCGATCCTTTCGGCAGCGCCATCATCCCGGGTGTCGAAAATAAACCGGTAGGCTTTTAAAAGGGCGGCAGGCCCGAGATACTCGTCATTGGCCCATAAACTGGGACAAGACGAAGTACAAGATCCGCAAAGTATACAAACACAGGCTTCCCTGATACGCTCAAACTCTTCGGGACTCTGCACAAACTCCTTGTCCGGCATCGGCTTGTCCAACAGCAGGTAAGGCTTCACCCGGTTCATCTTCTCAAAAAAACTATCTAAATCAACTACCAAATCTTTAATAATACGAAAACCGGGCAATGGCTCGATCTTTAAGGCTTTGCCTTTGAATCTGTGCAGGGGCGTTTCGCAGGCCAGGATATTGCTGCCGTTAACCTTCATGGCGCAGGACCCGCAAATGGCGCTGCGGCAGGAACGCCGGTAAGCCAGGGCGCCGTCGATATTCCAGTGAATCTCGTTCAAGACATCGAGAATGGTGGCGTCGGAATCTACTTCCGGTTCATAAAACTTCCAATAGGGCTTCTTGCCTTTCCCGGGGTCGTATCTTAATATCTTAACTTTTATTTTCTTTTTCTTGTCCATTTTTTTTCTCCATGGCTAAGGAAACTAATATTTCCTCTCTAAAGGCGGGAACCTGTCCATATAAATCACCACTTCTTTGGAAAAATCAAGCTTTACGCCTTTGCCGGTTCTCCAGGCTAAAGTGTGCTTGAGCCACTTCTTGTCGTCCCTTTTGGGGAAATCGGTGCGGTAATGCGCGCCCCGCGATTCCTCCCGGGCCAGGGCTCCGGCTGCCATTACTTCGGAAAAAACAAGCATACTACCTACTTCGAAAGCTTCGATGAGGTCCAGGTTAAAAGCGTCGCCTTTGTCGCTTATTGTCACTTTTTTGAATCTTTCCTGCAATTCTTCGATGGTTTTTTGCAATTCCTGCAGGCCTTTTTTATTCCTGAAAACACCGGCATGGTTGGTCATATTCTCCTGCAGTTCTTCCCGGATGGTGGAGTGCTTCTCATTCCCGGCGCCGGACATAAAGGCGTCGATCTTCGCCTGCGCGGCATTGAGCGGCTGCTCTACCATCTTTTCGCGGCGGTTGGCTTTGACGAAAGCAGACATGCTTGCACCGGCTACCCTGCCGAAAGTGGCTGCTCCCTGCAGCGAATTGGTGCCCAACCGGTTGGCGCCGTGCAGCGAAAGACAGGAGGTTTCACCGGCGGCGTATAAACCCACAACCGGCGTACCGGCGGCATCTTTGATCACTTCGGTTTTGATGTTGGCCGGGATGCCGCCCATGGAATAATGAGCCGTGGGCTGGATGGGAACCGGGGCTTTGCGCCCGTCGATTTCTAAATAGTTGTAGGCCAGTTCCCAGACCTGGGGCAGTCTATCCATGATGCGTTTAGCGCCGATGGGCCTCATGTCTAAATGAACGGCATCTTTTCCGTCCACGCCCCGGCCTTCGTTTATTTCCGTTTGTTCGGCCCGGGAAATCACATCCCGGGGGGCCAGTTCCATTTTTTCCGGGGCGTATTTTTCCATGAAACGCTCGCCTTTGCTGTTGGTGAGGTGAGCGCCTTCGCCCCGGGCCGCTTCGGAAAGCAGGATGCCGTGTTTATACAAACCGGTGGGATGGAACTGCACGAACTCCATATCTTCTAAAGGCAGGTTGTTTTCTAAAATCAACGCCAAGCTGTCGCCGGTGTTGGCAAAGGCATTGGAAGTAATCTTAAAGGCTCTGCCGTAACCGCCGCTAGCCAGCAGCACGGCCTTAGAATGAAATATATGCAAGCCGCCGTTCCTGATGTCCCAGGCTACCACTCCCCTGGATATGTCGTCTTCGATCAACAGGGAAAAAACCTGGAATTCATTAAAAAAGTAAACGTTGTGTTTCAGGCACTGTTCGTACAAAGTGTGCAGCAGCACGTGGCCGGTGATATCGGCGGAAAAGCAGGCCCGCAGGGCACTGTGACCGCCGAAGGCTCTCTGGTTGATGCGCCCGTCTTCGGTCCTGGAAAAGGGTACGCCCATGTGTTCGAATTCGTAGACGGTTTTTTTGGCTTCTTCTACGAAAAATTCGATCACGTCCTGGTCGCCTAAGTAGTCGCTTCCTTTAATAGTATCGAACATGTGCAGTTCTTCGGAGTCTTCGGTTACGTTGGCCAGGGAAGCGGCAATACCGCCCTGGGCCGCGCCCGAATGGGAACGGGTAGGATATACTTTAGAAAGAACCGCCACTTCGCTGCCGTTTTTGGCGATTTCTAAGGCTGCTCTCAGCCCGGCCAGTCCGGCGCCTACTACAACTGCGTCTATCTTGTGGAATTTTCTTGCTTCTTCGATTTTCATCTTTACACTCCCGGTTTGAGGCTTGCCATTTTAAAAATAGTCAGCGTGCCGATAAACAGCAGCGCCACCGCTGCCAGTACGATTAAACTGAAAATAAAAAGCCGCAGATAGCGGGAATGGATATAGTCTTCCACCACCATCCAGGCTCCGTTCAGGCCGTGGTACAGGGCTGTGGTTAAAAACACGAATTGCAGCAGGGCAAACCAGGGCGACTGCATTTTGGCCACCACTTCGTTCCAGGCCGG
Source organism: Candidatus Aminicenantota bacterium (assembly GCA_023135565.1). Taxonomy (GTDB): domain Bacteria; phylum Acidobacteriota; class Aminicenantia; order UBA2199; family UBA2199; genus JAGLQA01. The sequence continues at coordinate 2,762 of JAGLSW010000328.1, forward strand.
GGGATTGCCCCGGGCCAGGATATGGTACACGGCGAAATGGTAAATTAATATCACAAAAAGTATAACTGCCGATACTCGCTGTAATAACCAGGCGACAGCGCCTGTTTTTGAAGTTTCTCTAAAATCTTTTTTCATTTTGGTCTCCCGGTTAATGGATATGGGTAAGAATAACGTAACTACTGGCCGCCCACAGGATAAAGGCCGTGGTAATCAAGATATAAAACAGTTTCTTGTGGAATAACGAGCCTTTGGAGAAGTCGATAAGCACCACCCGGATGCCGTTAAAAGCGTGGAAGAGAATCACGCCCCACAGGCCCACTTCCAGGAATTTAAACAGCGGTGAATTGAGAAAGGTCATCACTTTATTAAATTGTTCGGGTCCCCGGGTCAGGGTGTTGATAACCCAGAGATGCAGGCTCAAATATAAAACTAAGGCCAAACCCGACAACCTATGCAGTATCCATGCCCAGGACCCTACAAATTTGTAGTAGCTGAAATCGAAAAATTTAGTTCTTTTATACAAGCTAAGCCTCCTATAATAAAAAAATTATAAAGCAATAATAGAACATTCATGATTCTATTTGCTATTGCTGCGTTAACCATGAAATGACGGATAAACAAAAGTTTTGATCAAACTTTTTCAAAAG
>JAGLSW010000329.1 GCA_023135565.1 Candidatus Aminicenantota bacterium
TTCTTATGATTGAAAATCAAAAGCGAGAAGCACTCCCTGCTGAGAAGCGGCTTATCGCCTCCCCGTACGCACGGGGGGTTGAAAATTATTTCTTAATGTGATAAAAATAAGGCGAACCTATTCCAGGAGGCGCTGTGAAATATTTTAAGTTTTGGCTTTGTTTTTTAATCGCAGTTCTCGTTTTTACCGGGGCGACTGCCTCTGCCGCAATAGACCGGCTGGCGTCCTATGAAAAACACTTAGAACTAAAAAGATCGTCCATTTTTAAACAACTCCAATGGGAAAGCTTAGGCCCTTACTTCACCGGCGGCAGGATCGACGACATCGAAGCCTACGAAGACTCCCCCAACACCTTCTTCGTGGCCGCCGCTTCCGGCGGCCTGTGGAAAACCGTCAACAACGCCACTACCTGGGAATCATTGTTCGATTTCGAATCTTCTATTTCCATCGGCGACATCGCCCTCTCCCAGCGCAAAAAAAACCTGATCTGGGTAGGCAGCGGCGAAGCTAACTCTTCCCGCAGTTCCTATCCGGGTACCGGGGTTTTCAAAAGCACGGACAGCGGCAAAACCTGGGAACACATGGGACTGCAAGACACCTACCACATTTCGCGGGTCATCATCGACCCCCTGGACAGCAATACCGTTTATGTGGCTGCATTGGGTCATCTTTACACCGAAAACGAAGAGCGCGGCCTGTTTAAAACCACGGATAGCGGAAAAACCTGGCAGAAAATTCTCTACATCAGCCCCAAAACAGGCATCAGCGATCTAATTATGCACCCCAAAAACAACAAAATCCTCTATGCCGCCTCCTGGCAAAAAGAACGCAAACCCTGGAACCTGGAAGCCGGCGGAGAAGAAAGCGCCATCTATAAAACCACGGACGGCGGTCTCACCTGGAATAAAAAAGTCGCAGGTTTCCCGCAGAACATGTATGTGGGCCGAATCGGTCTGACTATTTGCCCTTCCCACCCGGAAACGCTGTACGCCCTGCTGGATAACCAGGAACCCCGGCCCATCACCCGGATAGAAAAAACAAAAGGCAGCGGGATCGTTTTAGAAGACCTGCTGAAAATGAGCGCCGCCGATTTTCTAAAAATAGACCCCAAACGAATCGGTAAATTCTTAAAAGAGAACCGGGCCACTAAGGTTTTCGACGCCAAAATGGTGCAGGAAATGGTACGAACGGGCGAGATCACCCCCAGGGAGTTAGCTTATATTATTGCCGAAGACAAAGAAGACCTCAAAGTGATGGTTGTCGGGGCCGAAGTCTACCGCAGCGACAACGGCGGCGAAAGTTGGGCCAAAACCCACCAAAAAAACCTCAGCAGCGGGATTTACAAGACCTATGGTTTTTATTTCGGCCAGGTGCGGGTGGACCCAGTCGATAAAGACACCCTATACATCCTGGGTATACCGGTTTTGAAATCCACAAACGGCGGGCGTACTTTCGAAGATATATCTATCCAGGATCATATGTTCACCCGCGGCGCGGTTCATGTAGACGCCCACGCCATGTGGATAGACCCCAAAGACCCCAGGCGGATTCTTTTAGGCACGGACGGCGGTTTGAACATCTCTTACGACGGCGGCGTCTCCTGGCAAAAAATCGGTAATTTGCCCCTGGCCCAATGTTATACCGTCAATTATGATTTGCGCAAACCTTATTATAATATTTACACCGGGCTGCAGGACAATGGCGTAGTTATGGGGCCGCGAAACTTCAGTTTCGGCAGCAGGGAGTATATGTGGCACATGATATTGGGAGCAGACGGCGCTTTAGTGGAAGCCCAAAAAGACGACCCTAACACCATATATGCCGCCTCGCAGTTCGGCGCCCTGTTCAGGGTCGATATGAAAAAGAAAGTCCGCTATAACATCAAACCCGAAGCCGGGAAAAAAAAGACCCTTTCCCGTTTCAACTGGCTGGCCCCATTTATGATTTCCCGGCATAATCCGGCGGTGCTTTATATGGGGGCCAACCGGTTTTTTAAAAGCACGAACAGGGGTAACAGTTGGCAGGCCATCTCCCCGGATTTAACCCGGAAGAAGCATATAGAAGGCAATGAACCTTATGCCACGATTACGGCCATCGACGAATCTCCTTTTGATCCCGCCGTGCTTTATGCCGGCAGCGACGACGGCAACATCTGGTTATCGCAAAACAGCGGCGCGAATTGGAAACAGATAAACTCTGTTTTGCCGAAAAAATGGGTGACCCGTATCATCGCTTCCAGGCACAAGAAGGAGCAGGTGTATGTGACCTTGAGCGGGCGCAGCGAAGATAATTTTAGAACTTATGTATTTGTTTCCCTGGATTTCGGAGTCAACTGGAGGTCTTTAAAAGGCAATCTTCCTGACGAACCGGTGAATGTAATCAGGGAGGACCCGTGGAACAGCGACATACTATACCTGGGTACGGACCTAAGTATCTATGCCGCTCTCGATGCGGGTGAAACCTGGCATTCTTTGAAGAACAACCTGCCCACCAATGCGGTTTACGACATCAGGGTGCACCCCCGGGACAGGGAATTGATTATCGGCACTCATGGTCGTGGGGTTTTTGTTCTGCCTGTAAGTACCATCCAGCAGTTGACGCCCAAAATCCTAAGGCGGCCTTTGTTTTTGTTCGAGATAGACTCGGTGGATTTGGGTCGTCGTCCCGGCCCGGGAAGTAAAAAAGTAAAAATCGAATATTACACCCCCCGGAGTACGAAAGTTGTTTTGCGAATCAGGAAAGCGGGAAAGAATATAAAAAAAATCGACCTGGATGCCACAGCCGGGCTCAATGTTTTTTACTGGGACATGGTGATTGACAAAGTCAAAAAAACGAAAGCTGAACCCGGTGATTACCGGGTTATTGCCCGCACCGGCGGCGCGCAGATCGAGAGAACGTTCAGAATCAACAAATAGCCCCACTCGCGTGGGGGGCAATAAGCGGCTTCGCCGCAAGAAGCAGCGTGTGAGGGGGACTGCGTCCCCAGCCTATAAGCCGCTTCGCGGCAGGGACAGCGTGTGAGCGCTTTTGATTTTAAACCCCGTGCGCACGGGGGGGCGATAAGCCGCTTCGCCGCAAGGACAGCGTGTGAGCGCTTTTGATT
>JAGLSW010000033.1 GCA_023135565.1 Candidatus Aminicenantota bacterium
CCCCCAAAAAACTTTTGATTATTTTCACCACCAACCACCACAGTTACTACAGCGCCGCTGAGCGGGCTGCCGCTTGCCATATCGAAAACACGGCCATAAACAGCAGTAAAATGCTCCTGGTTGATGGTCACCTCTATAGTTATTTCTTCACTTACAGTTCCACCGGGGCCTACGGCGGTAATAGTATAAGTAGCATCCTGCGTGGGCGAAACAGTCACCGAACCGTTAATACCCACACTGCCGATGCCGTTGTCTATAGTAACGGTTTCCGCGTCGGTAGTAGACCAGGACAAAACGGCGGACTGCCCGGCTTCGATACTTCCAGGAGAAGCATTAAAAGTCACCTGGGGCGGCAGGTACCGGATGCGGGTGACGAAAACGGTTTTTTCACTAATGTTGCCGCCGCAGTCTTCCAGCACATAAGTAAAAGTATTCTCACCGATAACCAACGGCAGTTGACTGGAAAAAGCGCCGCTTTCGATAGTCACTGGATTATTATTAATAGTTAATATGATACCACCAACTGCTGTGCCGCTGGTTTCGATTTGTTCGAGGTGGGTTTCCAGGCCGTCCCGGGGTGCATTAATAATTAATTCCGGGGTTGTGGTGTCTACCGTGACCATCCCATTCCATTCGATTACCTGCTGCCGGTCGCTCTTTTTGGCAATCGCCTCTAAGAGCTTTTCATAGGTTTTGTGGGGCTTCAAGCCCCGGCTGTTAAATAGCGAAGGAAAGTTAAAATAAAATAATTGCACATCATAATTGCCGTCAAGAACGGTTTGCCCGGCTTCGTCTCTGCCGTCCCAGGTCAACGAGATAACCGCTTCTCCCGACGCGGGAAAACGAGTCGTCCCGGCCAGGAACCTGAGAACCTGCTTACCCTGTTTCACAAAAAGAAAAGCGTACACATGCTTATGCTCCCTGCCTTTAAAATAAGCCGACAAAGGCATGGTGTCTTTTTCGCCTCCGGCGGCAAGGGGGGCTTTTTTGAAATGCGCGGCGTGCCGCACCCACGCCAGTGGGTCCCCCCCTTGACCCCCCGAAAAACTTTTGTTTAACTTCACCGCAGGAGAGTTTTCTTCACTTTCCCCATTAGGTGAGAAACACTGCTCATACTCGACTTTTAATAATTCTACTTTGGGAAATTGCCCCGTATTTTTTTCGTTTTTACCCGCCGTATTCAACGACAGGGTAAAAATTAAAGATACTACTAAGATTACAAATAAACTTCCAAAAAAAACCTTACGATGCTTTTTAATAGCCATAATCATACCTCCGATATATTCCTGTATTCAACCTTCAACTTTCGGCTTTTGACATTCTGTGCCGGTCATCAGCCTTTAGTATTCGGCAGCCCAAAAAAAATTTTAAATTTCACCAATCGCGGGCTTTTCCCGCTTTTCCCCAACAACCCGAATAAGTATAAAAAACTTCTCTTTGAAATTCTATTTTCCTCAAACTTTTAGAATCTGTCAAGATACAATTTTGTTACCTGTTCGCTTTTTGTTCCGGCATAGCGAAACCGCCTATAATAAATCATTTTTAAACATTTTATTTTTTTCTTTTTCACCGGTTTTCTTATTTCTAAGGATTTTCGGATTTAGTTTAAGCTCAATTTTTCCCGTTATATAGGCGTTTTTAAATAAATTCATCTCTGCGTCTTTAGACAGGTAACATTTTTAATGGTTTCGGGTATTATTCGACCCATGATGAATTTTTTTTTGCCGCAAATTTTGTTGTCGGTGCTTTACTTTTTTTTCGTTTGTAATTTTGGACATTGGGGCTTGTAATTTGGGATTTGTAATTTCCCTGTAAGCCTGTCCCTTTTGGGTTCCGGCTCGTCCGGGTTGTGTACAGGGTGTCGATCTTTTCCTGATCCGGCCCTACCGGTTGCCCGTAACATTGTAACATTCGAACGCACCGAGCCCATTTTTCTAGGAATTTCCACATAGAACGGGTGAAATCCATAGATATAAAACAGGGATTGGATTATTTAGGTGGTGAATTGGGGCCGCACCGCAGGCTTTGTTTTTTTATCTATCCATGGTATAATAAATTAGGTAAGCTTTGGAAGAAAACTTGTACTACTACATAGTATGTTGGGTAATAATGACCTGTTTTCAAAGCATCGACATAAAATTTCTAAAATAATCCCCGGTACGCCCATGAAAGACCAAAACGAAAAACTCCTGGAAAAAATCGTTAAACTGAAGGGCAGGATTAAACGCCTGGAAGGAACTGTAAAAGCGCTATTAAGCGCCACTTCCGACCTGGCTTTCGTGATAGACGGAGCAGGTAATATCCAGTACATTAACGACTCCGCCGCCCGCAGGTTCGGCAAAATACCGGACGACCTGATCGGGGCCAATATGTACAATTTTTACTCCAACGAAGAGAGGGAATTCCGCAAAGCCTATATCGAAGTGGTCAAATTTTCAGGACAACCGGTGCAATTCGAGGAGGTGCACCGGGGAGATATCTTTGCCACCTGCATTCATCCTATCTTAGACGAGGAAAGGAAGATCAACCGTTTTGCCGTTTTCTTTAACGAAATCACCGAACATAAAAAAAACGAAGAGTCCATATACCGCTTTTCGCAAATTTTTTCTACAGTGCATGATCCCATGTCTTTTATAGACAGGAATTATATTTTCCGCACCGCCAATGATGCGTACCTTAATATTTACGGCAAAAAAAAGGAGGAAGTCATCGGCCGCCCGGTGCAGGAAGTTTTCGGCAGGGAGGTTTTCCAGGACCAGATCAAGGAGTCCATCGACAGGTGCATGAAAGGAGAAAAAGTGCACTTCCAGGATTGGTTTAGTTTTCCCAGGGGCGAGAACCGGTTCATGTACATGAGTTACTATCCTTTGTTCACCAAAGACCGGAAAGTATCGGGGGCGGTGGTGAATGCCGTAGACATAACCAAAAACCGGGAGATGCAAGAAAAGTTAAAACATCTTTCCGTAACCGATCAATTGACCGGCATTTTCAACCGGGTAAGGTTTTGCGACGCCCTGGACGAAGAGATCAAAAAGCTGCTCATATACGGTGCCGAATTATCGGTAATCATGTTCGACATAGATAATTTTAAAAGGATAAACGACACTTATGGTCATGACACCGGCGATAAAGTCATCGTCCGGCTGGTGGGAATAGTAAAAAGCTGCATACGGGACAGCGATATTTTTGCCCGTTGGGGAGGGGAGGAGTTTATGATCTTAGTGCCGGACGCCGATTTAGATATCGCCTTCAACCTGGCCGAAAGGATAAGAGAGAAAATAGCGAGCAGACCTTTCGAGGGTGTAGGTTTGATCACTTGCAGTTTCGGCACGGCCCAGTTTATTTCCGGGGAGACGGGTGATGCGTTTACCAAACGGGCCGATCAAGCCCTGTATAAAGCCAAGACCACGGGAAGAAACAAGGTGGAAGCGGCGCGGCGTCCGCCCAGGAAGCCGGAATTAGATGAAGATATCGACGAAATAGAACTGCCTTTGATCGGCACATAAGCTTCTTTTATAAAGCGAATCCGCTCCGGCTGTGCTGCCCCGGAAATCTGCCGGGCCTTCCCGAAACCAGCCGCTGCAATCAGGGTGATTCTTTTTGCCGTCAGATTTTTTACAAAAAGACCCCTAAATAATGTCTCTTAAAATTTGATTTTATCTTAAAAATTTAGTAAAATGGAACTTATTATTCCGATAGGAGGATTACATTGTCGAAAGTATGTGATATATGTGGTAAAGGGCCGATTACCGGCCATAATGTGAGTCACTCTCATAAGCTTACTAAGAGAAGGTGGCTGCCGAATTTGCAGAAGGTAAGAGCGAAAGTTGACGGAGAAACCAAAACGCTCCGGGCTTGCACCCAGTGTATCAGGGCCGGCAAAGTAGAGAAAGCCGGATAGGTGTACGAGCACACAACAAGCCTATATGAGTGAGATTAAAAGAGAACTTCTCAAGGGCAAAAGAGTCGGCATAATCGGTGGGAATTGCCCTGATTCCGCATCTTTAGAAAACGCCGAAAAGATGGGAGAATTGATTGCGCAAAACGGCTATGCCCTGGTAAACGGCGGTATGGGCGGCGTTATGGAAGCTTCCGCCCGGGGCGCAAGATCGAAAGACGGTCTTGTTATCGCTATTTTGCCCGGCAAATCGGTAGGTGACGCCAACTCTTTCGTAGACATTGCCATACCCACCGGTTTAGGATATATGCGGAATGCCTTAGTGATTTTAAATTCCGATATAGTGGTTGCCATAGACGGCAGTTACGGCACCTTATCGGAGATCGCTTATACCAAAATCTACAAAAAGATGATTTTCGGTTTAAATACCTGGAACATCCAGGGGGTTGTCGCGCTGCCCACGCCCGAAGAAATAATAAAACAGGTCAACAATTATTTTAAGAGCAAGTAATGAAGTATTAGGTGCATCGAGTTTAAGATAAGTGGTCAATAATTATAAAATTATCGTTCATTATGATGGAACCGATTACAGCGGCTGGCAAATACAGGCCCCCGGCACTCCTACGGTGCAGGGCGAACTGACCAGGGCGCTCAAAATAATTGCCAAAAAAAAAATCCCGGTTACGGGCAGCAGTCGAACTGACGCCGGGGTGCACTCTACCGGCTTAACCGCCAATTTTCATCTGCGCATCAGGATCGAAGCCGATTCTTTGAGAAGAGCTTTAAACTCCCTCATATCCGGGGATATAAGGGTAGTGGAGTGTGAAATCGTCGATAAATCTTTTAATGCCCGCTTCAGCGCTAAAGAGAAAGTGTATGTTTATAGAATTTTTCACGGCGAGGTATGTTCTCCTTTTACCTACCGCTGTGCGGCGCACATCCCTTATCCTTTAGATTTGAAAAAAATGAAAAAGGCGGTAAAATATTTTCGCGGGGAGAAAAATTTTAGTTCCTTTACTTCGGACGAGCCGCAGAAGAAGAGAACCCGGGAAATATCGAAATTCAAGATGAAAGTAAAAGGTGAAGAGATTATATTTACCATCCAGGGCCGGAGTTTTTTGCGTTATATGGTGCGCAATATGGTAGGCACGATTATAGATGTAGGCCGGGGAAAGATCGAGCACAAAGAGATACCGGCTATATTTGCGGCTAAGGACAGGCGCAGGGCCGGTCGGACGGCCCCGGCCCGAGGTTTAACTTTAGCCAAAGTGATATACTGAGTTATGAATTATGAGGGGTCTGCGACCCCAACCTATAAGCCATCCATCAGGAAAATCAGGGAAATTACCGGGGGGTAGAACTGGATCCTGGGGATTGCGAATTTGAATTCATCGAAATTGAAAAATGTGCACGGTGCATGACTTTATGACTTTTTCAATTTGGTTTTAGGATAGAACGAAAAAAAAGTAAAGCACCGACTCCGGATTTTACATTGTTACTACAACCGATCCTATTACAGATAAAGGCCGGAATCCGAAGATAAAATATTTGATTTGTAGTTTTTCTCTTTAATCGTGAAGCTCCTTATTTGTTTTAGCGGATTGTGTATCAGTAAGGCTCTTGAGTGGTTTTGACAGCTCATTACAACCTGTATAATATCTAATTTACTGGATGTTATATCGCCTGAAACCCCTTAAGTCTTAAAGATTTGAGTAACACCCAACACTTCCTTTTTTCCTTGCACCGTCCCTCAATTTCGGCCAATTCTTTCCCAACTGATTTTTGCTCATTATCGACAGGTTTTAGGTCATCAACGACCGATTAAGCGTCAATCCAGGAAGAAAAACTGCTTTGACTCTTCAAAAAACCCATATTTCCATGATAAACCGACCATTTACGTAAAAAACCGTTCCTTTCACTAAAAGATTAGGCCATTACGTGAAAAACCGGCCCTTTCACGTAAAAAGAAGCTCATGCCACAAAAAAAATCACCCTATACGCCTGAAACCCGGCCCTGAGCCGCGTAAGGGCCTTCTTTTCCGGGTAAATAGGGCGTTTGAGAAGTAATGCATGTTTTTTTGGGCGTAAAGTATGAATTATTTTACGTAATAGATGTTTTTTTTCGCGTAATGGCCGTCTTTTCGGCCGTAAGGGGCAAGCTTTTTTGCGTAATGGATAAGTTTTCTTGCGTAAGGGCCGGTTTAACAACCGTAATGGCTGAGTTTTTTTCGGAAATGGTCAACTTTATATGGCATATCACGAAGTTTCGGTGGTAAAACACGAGTTTTATGCCGTATGTCACGATTTTTAGGCGTTATGCCACAAAGTTAAGACGGTATACAACGATCTTTGGGTGGTGGATCAGGAATGTAAGATGGTGTAGGATTAAGTTAAGGCGGTATATCATGAAATTTACCCCGTATACCACGATCTTTATGTGGTATATAGAGAATTTAACCTGGTAGAGCACAAAGTTACGCTTTTTTCAATGTTCAATGAGAAAGGCAGGAAAGAGAAGAGTTTAATTCTTCCCTACATAGAGCGGGTAATCTATCTACCCTTTTTCTTCTTTTTTTTCTTTTTCGAGGGGAAGGTGCGTTTGGGCCTGATTTTTTCTTTGGGAATTTGTTTTTGTAGGTCAAAAAGTTCCTGGTATTTTGGATGATCCGCAGGCAATTTGGCTAAATAATCTTCCAGTCGCGCTATCGCCTCCTTTGATCTCTTAAGCTTAATCAGGCTCCGAAACACGCTGATTAATGAGTCGGATGTACGAAGGTGCTTCATGCCAAGAAACTCACAGCGAATTCTAAACGCCCTTTCAAGACAGTCGGCAGCCTCTTTATAGCACGCCAGATCATAATATACACCACCAATATTATGAAGCGATGTGGCAACATGAGGATGTTGGTCACTAAAGAATTGCATCAAAATTTTTAGAGCTTTCTTGTAGTTTTTTAGAGCCTCTTTTTTATTTCCAGATTCATTGTAAGTGGATCCAATATTATTGTATACAGCAGCAGTATTAGGATGTGGGCCGCCAAAAAGTTGCAGGTAGATTTTCAACGCTCGCGCATGATACTCTAAACCTCTTTTGTAATAACCTAATTCTTTGTAAATGACGCCAACATTAGTAAATGCTGCAGCAGCATTAGGATGTTGGTCTCCAAATAGTTTAATAGTAATTTGTAAAGCCTTTTCTAGACTTTTTCTTTGTTCGCTTAAATCATTCTGAGAAAAAGTCATATTATTCAACGTGGCCGCGGTATTAGGATGTTCATCTCCAAAAAGGTTTTTATGAATTTTTAAGGCTCGTTTATGATACTGTAAGCCTTTTTGGGGATCACCTAAATTGCCATAAATGCTCCCTACACTATTAAAAGATGCAGCAGTGTCAGGATGTTGGTCACTAAAAAGTTTTTCTCGAATTTTTAGGGCCCTTTTGTGATAAATAAGTGCTTCCTTGTAGTTGCCAATTATAGAATAATAATCTCCTATATTATAAATATAGAGAGCGGTTTCAGGGTGTTGCTCATCAAATAGCTTTAGTTGTATTTCCAGGGCGCGTTTTTTATACTTGAATGCTTCATCATACTTGCCGATATTCATATAAAAGCTGCCGACATTGTTGAATGATACGGCAGTATCCCTATGCTGCTCTCCCAATTCTTCCCGGCGTATATCCAACGCTTTTTTGCCACACTCTAAAGCTTGAGAAAATTTACCCAATACATCATAAGTAAAACCAAGATCATTAAAAATATTGGCTTTTATTTTTTGATCTGGATCGCGACTCTTTTCTAACAGTGCAAGAGCGGATTTTACCAACCGGTGAGTTTCCCGGTAGATCCCCCAATGGAATGGCGGGTAAGCCTGAAGCCAGGTTAATCGGGCCGCTTGATTGCCGGAACATGACTCAGCGTGTTGCTGCCATTCTTCCAGGTGGTCGATCTCCGCTTCAAAAACCGGTAAATCGGTAAACTCGTACCTCCTTTCCTCGAACCAATCTCCCAAGCGCAGGCACACATCCTCAGCCCACCCGGTTTTGCCGCTGATGGGAACTTGCTCCTGCCTGACCCTGCGCACCAATTGGTGAATGTCGTACCTCTCTCCCTCTTCGGATTTTTGCAGTATACGCAGTGTTACGCCTAACTTTAAGGGAAGGTACAAATCCGCCACTTTTTTTTCTAAAATCGCGGCCATCAGGGAAATTCCCATAAATGAGTTGCCGCTCCAGGCCAGCAGGTCTAAAATATCTTCAAAAAATTCCGTTTCATCCAGTACCTCTTGGCTGACCCGCAAAGTAGCAAAGAAATTTTCTTCTTCATGTCGGGTAAAACTAGCCAGGAAATCTCCCTTCATGGCCTCTTTTAAATTGGTATTTAGAACGGCAAAGTAATTTTGAAAAGTAAGATCCGGGATATGCTGCAAATAAGCTCCAGCTATCTCGACTGCCAGGGGCAATCCGCCCATAAAACGGACTATCTCTACGGCCGCTTTTTTTTCTTCTCCCGGTAAATTATCTAAAGAGCGGCCTGACTCTTTGAGTAAAAGATCGAGAGATAAGGCTTCATCCAGCACATCGATGCCAATGGGAGTAAAACCTGGCTGCGACTTACGGCTGGTGAGCAGCAGGTGAGGCGCGGCTTCCACCTCCGGTAAATACGGTTCAATATCTTCTACTTTTATTACATTGTCGAATATAATCAGGCAGTCGGAGCGGGTCTTTAACCGCCGTTTCGCCACTTCCAATATAACCGAGTGCTCCGATTCCGGCGCAATCCAGCGGGCCTGTTTCGCCACTGCAATCAACTGCGGGTCGATCTCTACGTCCGCATTAATCCAGATCACACCACCAGGGTACTCATCGCGGTAACGGTGGGCATACTCTACAGCTAATTGGGTTTTGCCTAAACCGCCTAAACCCTGGAAAGCCGCCGTATGCCCGATGGCCGTTCTTTTCCCATCGTTCAACTGCCCGTGCACCTGCCGCATCGCCTTTTCACGGCCTACCATGCCTTCCTTTTTGGCCCGGAACGGCACATTAAAAGCCGGGTTATTTAGAGCGTATTTTGCCGGGGCCGGGTTCAGCGATATTCCAGAGGGGATTTTAGTCTCCCCCGTTTCGCCGGTTTTCGATTCCCCGGGCAGGAAAAATTCAAAATTTCCCCCTTCGTAAACATCTATATCTTCGCGCCACTTACCTTTCTTTTCATTCCAGCAGCGCAGGTAGACCACACCCCCATTTTTTTCAAAATCAAAATGAACAAAATTGTAGGCATTGGTATAAAGCGGGTCGGAAGCTTTGCGGCGATCATAAGCCGCGCCCGCCGGGATAACCACACAATCGCCTTCGGTGCCTTTTTCCGCCGTTACGCGGTTCATATGTTGATGCCCGCACAATATAAATTGCGCATCTTGTTTTAAACTGCGTTGAACGGTGCCGCGGTCGATTTCGGTTAACCAATTGAAAGGATGGTGCATAATAGCTAAACGCAGGTCGGCATTTTCCGTATTTTGCAAAATATCATAAATTTGCGGTTCGCCGATAATAATCTTTCCATAATCATCTTTGAGACGCCCGCACATCAGCGCCGAATTAAAGCCCAGCAGCGCCACTCTCCGGTCATGGACGATGATTTCAAAACAGGAGGTGTAGGCCGATAATTTCCCTTCTGCGTAGGGTTTTACAAATGCCGCATAGGCAGCAAAGGGTTCAAGCATCTGCTTTACTCCTTTTTCATCGTCTAACCATTCTTTTATTTCATCTTCTTTAGTTAGCGGTTTTTTTAATTCTCCAGGCAAATACTTGAAGTCATCGCGGTCCAGGTCATGGTTGCCCGGCACAATAAACAACCGGTTTTTATCAAGCCCGGCGGCTTCGAGCGCCGGTTCAAACAAATGGGTTTCCGCTGCTTTGTATTCCGCCTCTTTGCCGCTGAAAGCCGCATCGCCGCTGAATATTATAAAATCCACTTTTCTCAAATCCGGGTGGATTTTGGCGCGCTCTTCTATGTCTTTTATTAGTGCGTCCCGAACCACTTTGCGATCAAAATTTTCGTCTTTCTGGTGCCAATCGGAAAGATGCAGCCAGGTTAAACCCGCCATCAGTCAGCCTCCATAAAAAAATTAGTAAACAAGATTATAACACATTATATAAAAATCCCGAAAATATAAAAAAACGAAGTCGAAAATCACATCACCAATTAACGCCTAATTGTCTCTCCGCAATTTTACTTTATACTTCCTGTCCTTTTCATCAAAGCCGATGTAGTAATAATGAGAAAAATGTGCACGGTGCATGACT
>JAGLSW010000330.1 GCA_023135565.1 Candidatus Aminicenantota bacterium
AAAGTTTGGCCCCCGGCAGGGACCTGCCGCGCAGCGGCTTAACGCCACCCCACGTGCGTGGGGCCGCCGGAGGCAAGGAGATTTTAAAATGAAAAAACTTGACGGCAAAGAGGTTTCAGCAAAGATTCAAGAGCAGGTCAAAGCAGAGATCGAGTCTCTAAAAGAGAAAACCGGCAGGGTGCCCGGGCTTACGGTAGTTATCGTAGGTGACGATCCCGCCTCTAAGATTTACGTAAGAAGCAAAGACAAAATGGCCGCCAAATTGGGGATTAATTCCCGGGTGATTCGTTTGGACGCGGAGGTTTCCCGGCAGGAGCTAATCGGCAAAATAAAAGAACTGAACGAAGACGATGAAGTGGACGGCGTACTGGTGCAGTTACCGCTGCCCGGTAAGTTCGACACCTGGGATATTTTGGATCATCTCGACCCCGGCAAAGACGCGGACTCCTTTCTGCCTGCCGGTTTGGGTATGATACTTTTGAACAGGAGCCGGGTTTTCCCCTGCACTCCCGCCGGTATTTTAAAAATCCTGGAATATTACGAAATCGACGTCACCGGTATGGACGTGGTGGTAGTAGGCCGCAGTTTTATCGTAGGCAAGCCGATAGCCGCTATGCTGACCAACCTCCATGCCACGGTCACGGTATGTCATACCAGGACAAAGGATTTACCTGCGGTGGTGCGCCGGGCGGATATGGTGGTGGCGGCAGTAGGTAAAGCCGGGATTATCGGCCCCGACATGGTCAAAGAAGGCGCGGTGTTGATCGACGTAGGCGTCAACCGCCTCAATAAAAAAGAAGAAGTCGAAAGATACTGTACCGAGAGGCAGCAGGAGAAGTTTGTCAAAAAGGGTTACGGCATTTGCGGAGATATCCACAAAGACGCCTATGCGAAATCTTCGTATTACACTCCTGTGCCCGGTGGAGTGGGTCTCATGACTGTTGCCATGTTGATGCACAACACCCTGCAATTATTCAAAAAAAGAGTAAAAACTTGAAAATTTAGCACAGGTGGGAAGCCGGTTCGGAGAAAAAAACCCATGGCTTATTTTTGTTTTCAAATTTTTACCACTTTTGAAGAAAAGTGGCAATAATTTGAAAAACCGGGAGCAGCAGATTTGTTTGCCCCGATTTTTGTAAATTATCTTATCCCCCTTTAATTTATGTCGGAAATATTATAAAATATCCGGTACGGTAAACCGGTATAAAAGCTGACCCCAAATAGGATAGTTTTTTATCAAGACTAAGCTTGAAAAAAATCACCTGGCGGTGGAAACTCGAAATATGTAAAACATGTTGTTTATTACAGCCATGTAATGGCACAGGAGGCCAAAATGTTCAAAAACGCGATAGTAAGAAAACCCGGCAAATCACTGCTGAACGGGATCACCTCGGCCAGCCTGGGCAAACCCGACTATAATAAGGCATCGGCACAGCATACCGCCTATGTAGACGCCCTGCAAGACTGCGGCGTTAAGGTCACTGTACTGGAAGCAAACGAAAAATTCCCCGATTCCGTTTTCGTGGAAGATACGGCTGTGGTGACAGCCAAATGCGCCATTATCACCAACCCCGGCGCTGCCGGTAGGCAGGGCGAGGAAATCGAAATAAAAGAAGCCCTAAAAGAATTCTACGAAAACATCGAATCCATCCAGGCCCCCGGCACGTTAGACGGTGGCGATATCATGATGGTAGGCGGTCATTTTTATATCGGCCTATCCGCCCGCACCAACAGCGATGGCGCCGAACAATTCACCCGGATTCTCGAGAAATACGGCTATACCGTCTCCACCGTATCTTTAAAGAAAGTCCTCCACCTGAAGACCGGGCTGGCTTATTTAGAAAACAACAACCTGCTGGTGACAGGAGAATTTGTCGATCTCCCCATTTTCGCAAAATTCAACCGGATCGTGGTGGATGAAGCTGAAAGTTACGCCGCAAATAGTATCTGGGTCAATGACAAAGTGATTATGCCGGCCGGTTTCGAGAAAACAAAAAAAGCCGTAACCGAAGCCGGGTACGAAGTCCTAACAGTAGATGCGTCGGAATTCAGGAAATTGGACGGCGGTGTTAGCTGCATGTCACTGCGGTTCTGACAACCTCCAGCTTTCAGCGTCGGCGGGAGAACTCGTTGAAATCTATCCGCCTCTCCTGGAAACAGATGAAATTAAAATTGCTGTAAAAAAATCTTTTTATTTGCAAAATAAGTCTTTTTTTCTTATAATTGACGGGGTGTTTTTTTTAAGTACAGCTCGAAAACAACACCGCCTGCCGGTAAGAATTTGCAATATGACAAATACAAAAGTATCTAAACTGAGAGGGTGACAATATGGTTATAAAAATGCGACCGGAAGCAAGCGAAGATGAAAAGCTGGAGATTATCGCTTTTCTAAAGGGAGAGGGCCTTAATATACACCGCTCCGAAAGCGAAGGGATTACCCTGATCGGTGTCGGCGGCCCCTTAGAAAATATCGACATCAGCGATCTTAAAGTCCTGATCGGAGTCGAAGAGGTGATTCGTATAACGGCCCCCTATAAGCTGGTCAGCCGCCACTTCCGCAATGACAATACGGTTATCGTTTTTGAAAACGGCGTCAGCATAGGAGGAAACGAAATCACCGTAATTGCCGGGCCCAGCGCCGTGGAAAGCGAAGAGCAGATAGAAACCGCTGCCATGATTTGCAAATCCATGGGCGCTAAAGTGCTCAGAGGAGACGCATTTATATCCCGTTCTTCGCCTTATAAGTTTCAAGGTCTCGAACTGGAAGGCTTAAAATTACTTCACCAAGCAGCAGAAAATAACGATTTGTTAGCCCTCAGCGAAGTCCAGGACCGCTACCAGATCGACCAATTTATCCAGTATGTGGACATACTCCAGGTAGGCCCGCGCAACATGCAGAATTTCCGGCTGCTGAAGGAATTAGGCAAAATCGATAAACCGGTGATGCTGAAAAGAGGTTTATCCGCCACTATCGACGAATGGTTGATGGCTGCCGAATATATCGTCAGCGGCGGCAACAACCAGGTCATACTCTGCGAAAGAGGTATCCGCACATTCGAACCCAAAACTCGCAGTACTTTAGATATTTCGGCAATCCCGGTATTAAAGTCCTTATCCCATTTGCCCATTATCGCAGACCCGTCCCATACAGTGGGGGACCGCGGCCGGGTTATTCCTTTAGTCAGGGCCGCCGCGGCCGCCGGGGCGGACGGCATCATGGTGGAAGTGCATCCTTTCCCGGAAAAAGCCCTCAATAACCGGGCGCTGCAATTGTACCCCGACCAGTTTAACCAATTAATGAAAGAGACCGGGGCGATTGCTCGAGCAATAGGGAGGAAACTATAACACAAAAAACCAAAATAGCAATAGTAGGCGTCGGCTTGATCGGCGGTTCCCTGGCCGCCGCGGTAAAAAAGTTCGCCCCTGGAGTAGAAGTTGTCGGGGTCGATTACGAGGATACGCTGGAGAAAGCCCTCAGCCTGGAATATATCGATACCGCCCTGCAGGATATCGAAGACCTGCCCGCGGACATCGACATCCTATTTTTAGGCGCTCCCATCAAAACCAACCTGCGCCTGCTGAAAAAAGTCGTTTCCCTAAAAGAATGGCAGGATTTGTTAATCACGGATATGGGGTCAACCAAGGCTTCTATCACCGGTGAAGCCGACAAACTGACCGGGAACGGCTGGTCTTTTATCGGCGGGCACCCTATGGCCGGTTCTGAGAAAGGCGGCGTGAGCGGAGCCAATCCCTTCCTCTTCCAGAACGCGGTATACGTGTTGACGCCAACTAAAACCAAAACGCCTTCCCATAAGAAAATGGCTTTGTTGATCGACCTGCTTTACAAGGTGGGCGCCAGGATTATCCGCCTGTCGCCCGAATTCCATGATAAGTTAGTGGCCCATGTCAGCCACCTGCCTTATATAGTGGCCGTATCTTTGATTAATTTCATCGGCAAAGAAGAAAAAAGCCGGATTTTTTATCAATTGGCGGCAGGCGGCTTCCGGGACCTGACCCGCATTGCCCAGAGTTCGCACCAGGTGTGGTCCAACATCATCAGGGACAATAAAAAAAGTATCACCGAAGCGGTAGATAATCTCATTAAATATTTCATTTTTTTCAAAGAAAGCTTAGACAAAGGCGATTTCGGCAAAGAATTGCAGAATGCCCAGAAGACCCGGTTGAAGATGCCCTCCGGCACCAAAGGGTTCATTAATCCCCTGGTAGACATCAGGGTGGAGATCGAAGACAAACCCGGGGTGCTGGCGGATATAACCACCATATTAGCCAATGAAAATATAAATATAAAAGATATTGCCATTTTGAAAATCCGCGAAAACTTAGGCGGCGTTCTGCAGCTCTCTTTCGATGATAGGAAAAAGGCCCACAAAGCTTCCGAACGGCTGCAAGGCCGGGGGTATAAAGTTTTCGAGTTCTGAGCTCGACAGAACTAAGCCTCCGGCGGCCCTGCCGGG
>JAGLSW010000331.1 GCA_023135565.1 Candidatus Aminicenantota bacterium
TGCCTCCGGCGGCTCTCCGAGGTCCAGGGGGAGGCTCCCCCTGGACCCCCATTATTGCTTCGCAAAGCACACCAAGCCTTAAGGCAACAGTATTGCGGGTCCGCCGGAGGCAAAGGTGCTCAAAAAATAAAAATCAAATTAGCCTAAAAGGAGTAGTTATGAAATCTAAAGTAAAATTTATCGTTGTTTTGACCGTTTTATTATCTTTAACCATCGGTTTTGCCGCCGAATCGAAGATAAAAAAACCGGTTCTGAGTGGCAAGACAAGGGTTGAGATGTTCGAGAAACATGCCGCAATGAAAGCCTCTTCCCTTTATTCCCGGATCAAATGGCAGTATATCGGCCCCACCAATATCAGCGGCAGGTGCACCGACGTCGAAGCGGTCACGCCCAGGGGCCAGAGCTATACTATCTGGGTAGGTGCGGCTACCGGCGGCGTGTGGAAATCCACCAATGAAGGCACTACGTTTACCCCGGTGTTCGATGAAATGCCCAGCGCCTCGATTGGAGACATCGCTATCGACCCCCAAAATCCCGATGTAGTCTGGGTGGGCACCGGTGAAGCGAATATATTCCGCAGTTCCAATGCCGGTTGTGGTGTGTTTAAAACCACTGACGGCGGAAAGACCTGGAAAAACATGGGACTTGAAAACACCCATACGATCCCCCGTATCCGGGTTCATCCTAAAAACAGCGATATCGTTTACGTCGCGGCAAATGGGCATGAATGGACGGCCAACACGGAGAGGGGGCTGTATAAAACAACCGATGGTGGAAAAACCTGGAAAAATGTGCTTTTTATAGATAATCATACCGGCGTGAACGATCTGGTAATCGACCCTAAGAATCCCGATACAGTTTACTGCACCACCTGGCAGCGGATCAGGCTGAAATGGAACGACCCCAGGACCTACAAAAATCATAAAAACAACGGCATCCGGAAATCTACAGACGGCGGAGATACCTGGAATAAAATAAATAACGGGCTTCCTCTCCCCCATGAAATAGGCAGGACCGGTATAGATATCGCCGCATCCAATCCAAAAGTCCTTTATGCCTATGTGGATAACTACGGCATCGCCAAAAAGGCAAAAGCAGGGCAGACCGATTCATACGACCGTCCAAAGAAGGACGTCATTAAGGGCGCGACAGTTTTCCGTACCGAAAATGGCGGCGAGACCTGGGCCCAGGTCAGCGGAAAAACTAAAAAAATGAAATCTTTTATGGAGCGTCATTCCGCCACTTACGGATGGGTATTCGGCCAGATCAGGGTCGATCCCCTGAACGAGAACCGGGTCTACACCATGGGGCTTTTCTTTAATGTGTCGGATGACGGCGGTAAAACCTTCAGGGTTTTACGGGGCATGCATATGGATCATCACGGCCTTTGGATAGACCCAAACAATTCAGATTACCTGCTGAACGTGCAGGATGGAGGACTGTCGATCTCCTATGACCGCGGTGAAAACTGGAAAATACCCCTCAAAGAGTTACCCCTGGCCCAGTTTTATAATGTTGCCTATGATATGGAAACGCCATTCAGGGTTTACGGCTCAATCCAGGACCATCATAGTTATTACGGAACAGTCGATATATCGGAAAGTAGAAAGTACATAAGTCCTGTTGAGTTTACCAATACTCTCGGGGCTGAGGGAAGCACTCATGCTGTCGACAGCCGGGACAATACAGTCTATGCCAGCGCTTTTTACGGGGAACTCGAGAAGCAGAAGGTGGGAGATGATAAAACTAAGCGATTACTCCCCGAGCATTTGCCTGGAGAAACCAGGTTAAGAGGCCAATGGGTCGCGCCCACAATACTCTCCCCGCACAACCCCGATATCGTTTATCATGGTATGCAGTTCGTAATGATGTCAAAGGACAGGGGAAATACCTGGGAAAAGATAAGCCCGGACCTTTCCTACAATGACCCGAAAAAAATGGGTGACATCAACTACCAGACGATCACCGCTATAAGCGAATCCCCCAGGCGGTTCGGCCTGATCTACGCCGGAACCGATGACGGTAGAATCTGGCGCACCATGAACGGCGGTAAAAAGTGGGTCGAAATCCGCAGTGGAAAAGTGCCGCTGAGGTGGGTATCCAGGCTCGCTGCTTCTAAGTACGACCTGGGCACTGTATACCTGACCCAGACAGGAAGAAGGGATGACGATTTCCAGGTATATATATGGAAATCCGTAGATTTTGGAAAAACCTGGAGCGATATTTCCGGGAATATCCCGGTTGGGCCGGTAAATGTGATACTGGAGGACCCGAAGGATAAGAAACGGCTGTATGTAGGCACGGACGCGGGAGTTTATATAAGCAAAGACGGCGGTAAAAAATGGGCTGTCCTGGGAAAACTTCCTTTTGCCTATGTTCATGACCTGGCGTATCATCCCAGGGATAACATGATTATCATCGCCACCCACGGCAGGGGAATGTGGGTATTAGATGCTAAACAGATCGAAGAAGTGGAAAACCCCCGGGAAAAAAAAGGTATAACTGCTTCCCCGGAAGCTATTAAGAACTTAATGGGCAACTGGACAATCGATTCGGACAGGGGCTTTTCCTTTACGCTTAACTTTTCGCTGAAAGCTGGGGCTGTTGCCGGAAATCTCTCATTTGAGATGGGCAAAGCGGAGCTTTCGGATATCTCCTTCGATGGTGAAACTTTGACATTTAAGGCGGTATTTAGGATGGCGAACATGGAAGGCCGGGCTATCGAGATAAATGCCGGTATCGATGTTAAAGGTGATAAGTTAGAGGGTATGCTAAAAAGCCCTATGGGCAATACAAATATAAAAGGGCAAAAAGAAAAAAACTAAGGATGCAGCGTACCCAGTCTATAAGCCTCCGGCGGCCCCACCACGTGGGGAGG
>JAGLSW010000332.1 GCA_023135565.1 Candidatus Aminicenantota bacterium
CGCGTGGGGGGGCTATGAGCCGCTTCGCCGCAAGAGGCAGCGGGTGAGCGCTTTTGATTCTAAATAAATAGAAGCTTTGATCAAACTTTTTCAAAAGTTTGGCCCCCGGCAGGGCCGCCGGAGGCAAGAAAATATTGGAGAATAAAAAATGAAAATAGCAGTTATCGGCGCCAATGGACAACTTGGCAAAGACGTATGTGAAGCCTTTGTAAACAACGGCGACGAAGTGATAGAATTAGACCTGGGCCGCTCAGGTAAAGAGCAAATAAATATTGCGGAAATGGATTCGGTATCTAAAACCTTAAAAGAGTATGCCGCAGTGGACTTAGTGGTCAACACGGCGGCTTTTCATAATGTGGAAGGCTGTGAGAAGGACCCGGAAAAAGCCTTTAAAGTGAACGGGGTAGGGTCTATTAATCTTTCTTTAGTTTGTAATGAAATCGACAAACCGCTGCTGCATATTAGCACGGACTATGTTTTCGACGGCCAGAAGAAAAAACCCTACGTGGAAAGCGACCGGCCCGTGCCTTTGAATGTCTACGGCAACACCAAACTTTCCGGGGAGCATTTTATCGAATCCATGGCGAAAAAATATTTCGTACTGCGGGTTTCCGGGATTTACGGCAAGAACCCCTGTTTAGCCAAAGGGGGCATGAATTTCGTTGACTTGATGTTAAAGTTGGCTAAGGAGCGTCCGGAAGTCAGGGTGGTGGACGATGAAGTATTGACTCCCACTTTCACCGAAGATATTGCCGCCCAGGTGGTGAAGTTGGCTCACAGCGGGGATGCCCAATACGGTCTTTATCATGCCACTGCTGAAGGGAGTTGTTCCTGGTATGAATTTGCCCGGGAGATTTTTAAGCTGGCAAAGAGCGAAGTTACTCTGAAAAAAGCCGCTCCCGGTGAGTTTGCTATAACAGTCAACCGGCCTAAATATTCGGTATTGGAGAATAAGTTCCTCAAAGATCAGGGGCTTAATGTAATGCCTCCCTGGCAGGACGGTTTAAAGAGGTATTTGCAGGTCAAGTACGGTATTTAGGAAGCTGAGAGAAGCCGCCCTTTATTAAAATTTCAACGAATGTTGGGCGAAGGCCTTTCGCTCCTACCGGGATCTGTCCTGAGTAACCGGGTTTTCCCCAGAACTGAATGAATTAGAGTTTTTGCGGAGCGCAGCCGACGCCAAAACTTGATTGGACGAAACCTCCCCCCTTAGTTGTTTATAACTGTGTTTTTAATGGAAATTTTAAGATATTAACTTAGTGAGACAAGACAAAA
>JAGLSW010000333.1 GCA_023135565.1 Candidatus Aminicenantota bacterium
CAAAAAACAAAAAAGCCCCTCAGTGCCACCCCTCTCGAAGAGGGGAATTTTGGCTTCTCGGTCATCAAAGGCCCTTCTCC
The DNA here is from genome assembly GCA_023135565.1 of Candidatus Aminicenantota bacterium. Lineage (GTDB taxonomy): Bacteria > Acidobacteriota > Aminicenantia > UBA2199 > UBA2199 > JAGLQA01. The sequence continues at coordinate 81 of JAGLSW010000333.1, forward strand.
TTTGTTTCTTGCTTTTTTCTTCGTGCGCTTCGTGAACTTCGTGGTTTAATGCTTTTGCTTTTTCTCTGTGTCCTCGGTGTGCTCTGTGGCTATATTAATTTCATGGTAGGCCAAAAAAAGCATCCCGGTCTTGCTGTTGACAAAGTAACTATTCAGTTTTTGAAAAAAAACGGGTTAATCAGGCCGGATATCGGTAGGGGCGAAGGGCCTTCGCCCTGTTTCCTGGATTTAATTTAGTTCTCGGACAGCCTGTTAAACTGCCTTTATCCCGGTAAAAATATTCCGGCTGTTCAGGCTGTTCCGGTTGTAATATGATTTAATTTTTTTACGGCTTCCCGCGCCTTCTCCACCAGTTGGTGAATCGCCCGGTCATAGGAAAAATCATCCGTGGACTTCTTCGGCATTTCAGCCATTAATCGGGAAAGCACACTATAGGATTCTTTAAGCATATTTTTTTCCGTTTCTTCCAGGGATGTCTCTTCCTTACTAAGCAGGGCGGTCATTCCAGTTAGGGCATCTCCGGCATTTCCTATTTTTGTTAGGGTGGAACCATCATAAATAAAATCACCCGCCGCATTTTTCGGGAATTCCTTCAACAGCTTTGTGAAGGCGTTAATGGATTGCTTGATAATCTTTTTCTCGTCTTGAGAGATGTTGTCCGACATTTTTGCTCCTTAAATTATTATTTTATAATTTGCATAATATTTTTTCAAGACCAAACTTGAAAAAAAACCATCTACCGGTGGAAACTCGAAATATATGCCACATGTTGTTTTTTACCGCCATGTAACGGCATATTTTATTGAAGATAAAGTGGAAAGTCAATAACCGGTAGATAAAAAATTTGTCTATTCGCAAAATCTCTCCTCCAGGTCGTTTACCATTAAACCTTTTAATCTCCTTTTTTGTATTCGAACGGCGAGCGGTGAAATTTCTGTTTAAAACATTTGGAAAAATAGGAGGAATTTGAAAACCCCACCTGGAAAGACACTTCTACTACTGAACCGACCTTTTTTCTCAATAATTCCGCCCCTTTATTAAGACGGTAGGAACGCAGGAACTCCGTGGGGGATTCGCCGCTTAAAGCCAACAGTTTCCGGTACAGGGTAGCCCGGCTCATGTAAAGTTTATCACACAATTTTTCCACGTTAAATCCCGAGTTCGCTATATTCTTGTCGAGCATCTGCTGCAGCTCTTCCAGGAATTCTTCGTCGATAGGCGATAGGGTTATTTCCTCGGGCTGCATGTTCATCCTGCGCGTGATGCTCTCTTGCAGTTGGCGGCGCAAGTCGATGAGGTTTTTGATGCGGGCGAGCAGGATTTGGGAATTAAAGGGCTTGGTGATATAATCGTCTGCCCCGGTTTCCAGACCTTCGATGATGTCGTCCTGCGCGGCTTTAGCGGTTAATAGTATAATAGGAATATGACTGGTTTCGATGTCGTTTTTTAAACTGTGGCACAAATCATAACCATCGGCTTCCGGCATGAGCACATCGCTGATGATGAGATCGGGGATAACTTCTTTTGCTTTTTCGATGCCTTCCCGGCCGTTCCCGGCTTCTACTATCCTGTAAAAGGGTTCGAGCGTTTCATTGATGTAGGCGCTCACAGTAGGGCTGTCTTCTACCACCAGGATGATGTGTCTCCCGGCTGCTTTTTTTCTTGTTTTTGTCTCCTCACCGGGTTTAATTTCATTTTCTTTTTCTTCGCTTGCAGTCAGGTAAAGTTCCCGGATTTCAGCATGGGTTTTACCTATAAACGAGGGATCGGTTAGATTGACGATTTCCCCGGCATCGAGATGCGCTTTCCCTAAGGGAAGCCGGACAATAAATTCCGTACCGCTGCTATATTTTTCCCCGGGGCTAAAGGCATGAATTTCACCGTGGTGGATTCCTACCAGTTCTTTGACCAGGGCCAGTCCGATGCCGGAACCTTTATGTTTGCTTTCGTATCCCCCTTCAACCTGGTAAAAACGGTCGAATATATGTCCCAGGCGGTCGGGCGGGATGCCGATGCCGGTGTCGGCAGCAGAAATTTCTACCGAACCGGCTGGAAAATTCTTTGTTTTTTCCCGGTTTTTTTTGACTGTTACTGTAATTTCCCCTCCCACCGGGGTGAATTTTACTGCGTTAAGGAGCAGGTTGTAGATAACCTTTTCCATCTTTTCCCGGTCGAAATAAAGGGCAATGTTTTTTTCTTCCGGGTGATATGTCAACCCTAATTCATTTTGACCGAGCAGTGTTTCTAAGGAGGCGGTGCAGCCATCTAAGAAAGGAACGATATCCTGGAGCGAGGCCTCCAGCTTCATCTTTCCGAATTCGAATTTCGACAGTTCCAGCAGTTGGTCGATCAGCGCCAACAGCCGCTGGGAATTTCGCAGTATTAGGGTTAGTTTTTTTTCTTCTTCTTTGCTGCGCTTCCCGGCCAGCATTTGTTCGATGGGGCCCATAATCAGGGTCAGGGGGGTGCGGAATTCGTGTGAAATATTAGCAAAAAAACGGGATTTAAGTTCCGACATCTCTTTTAATTTTTCCGATTTTTCCTTTAGCAGTACGGTTTGTTTTTGCAGTTGGCGATTTTTTTCTTCGATTTGTTTTGCCCGGTCTTTAGCGATGCGCTCCAATTGTTGTTTTTCTTTTTCCAAATGCAGCGCCTTTATCAATTTTTTCTGGTTTGCGTCTCCTAAGCGGGTGATGAAGACGGCATTTCTCAATAGTTTTTCATATTCTCTTCCTAACCCGGTAAATTCCTGCCATAATCGATCTTGTGGGATAGATTTATTATCGATGATGTCTTTAATTTTTTTTAGCAGTTGGGATTCTTGCCGGTAAATTTGTTCGGTGCCGGATGTGTTTGTCATTGCTGTCATTATACTAAAAAAGAGTATGAAGTCAACGAATCCTACGAACAAAAAAGAAAATTATAGGAGACTTTGTGCCCTTCTATATCTAAAAGAAATTTCAAAGCTCAATATTCCTTTCACGCAAATTTTTTCTAGATTTTAATATATCATTAAAAATACCGGCGTCGATACCCTGCCACGACCCGGCGGATTCCAAAAACTTCTCTTTATTTATTTTATCTTTAAACGATACCAGCACCTCTGTATTGTTGGGTATCTTAACTTTAGTTTTAAGTTTAACGACGCCTCTTTCATAAATGCCTTCAATTAATACACTCATTATCACTCCTGGTGTAGTTATATTGTAAAATTCGTAAAATGTCAACATGTAATGCGACAAAAAGACAAAAAATTTATTAAATTTTCCCGGGAGGATGATTTGCCTTTCCCTTTACACCTTGCGCAGCACTGAAAACGGGGGACTTTTCCCCCGGCTGAATGCCGAAAGCTGAAAGCTGTAAAAAGGGCGCGGCACCAGGTGAGCTAAAAAAATTGCAAAATCAGCCCTTTTATGATATAAGAAACTATGCTCACCAAGGATTTTCCGCAAGTACTCGCCGCCATATACGACAAATCCCAACTGCAAACAATCACCATTCCTTACTCTACCGCCAACTTAGAAAGATTGAATACTATCTTGAATTTTTACGGCGGCTGCTTGCAAAACCTGGTTTTTTTCAGCCACAATAATTTCGAGATACATATCCTGGTTGAAAAACTCCCAACTGCAAGCAGTTCATTAGATAATAACCTGGAAGAGGCAGCCGTGGAAAAACTCTTCGTACAATTTATCGCCCTCTTCAAAACAGCAAAATCCTACGGCCTGGATTTTTTAGATTTTAGCCGTTTTTGCATCGATGCTGCGGGCTGTGTGCGCTTCCCTATCGAATTGTCCAAAAAAATCGTACCGCCCATAAACTCGATAATCGAAATTTTTCAAAAACAGCGCTGCTTTAAAAACCTGTCTGAAGGGAATTATAAAGAGATTTTCGCTGACCTGACAGGCAAGTATCATTTCCCGGAAGAACACTGTTATATCTACCGGTTCAGCGATTTTGCGGCTAATAAACTGAACCTGTCCCGGCCGGGAAGCAGCGGAAATATCAAAATCAAGATCAAAACCGCCGCCGCTGTGTTGAAAAAAATTATCGCCATTAACTTATTCAACGGGTTTAACCCGGCCAACGTTTCGTCTATATTTATAGATAATAATGTATATAATAATAAAAAGAAAAAATTGCCCGTTGCCCTAATGGGAATCCTCCTGCAAGAAGAACAAAAGGAGGCCTGCGCGGAACCCCCTGGTTTTGTAAACGCCGCCGGCCAATTAAAACTTTTTCTAAAAAAATCTTCCGGCGAATCCCTGGTGCTGTCGGTGGATAATCTAAAAACTAAGGAAGAGAGCGAGTTCATAAAATACTTGCTGGATTCCTCCGGGATTCCCGGTATCCTGTTGATCGTGTTCGGCGAGAACGACTTTATCGACTTCGACCTGACTCTCAAAGAGAGTCCGCCCAACCTGCTGGATAAATACCTGGGTTTTTATAATATCGAAGAGCGGCAGGAACTAACCCAACAGGAGATATATCTCCTCAAAGTGTTTAAAACCATTTCCCACCCGCTCTCCCAGGAGGCTCTGCCTACGGTGTTTTCCAGCGAAGAGTGTGGGCTGGTAGAAACCCTGATCGGGAAAAAATATCTAAAAATCGCCGCCGCCAAAATACTGCTTAATGTGAGCCTGCCGGCATTAAATATCGAAGTCGGCAAAGATGAGGAAAAAGAGATATTAAAACTCTACCTGGACAAATTCGACTCCATGAACCTGATGCTCAAAAACATCATCAAAACAGGCCGCCCGGCAGAAATAAAAAAAATTCTTAAGAAATTCCTGCAAAACCGCTGTAAACTGGCGGACGGTATGGCCAGCGCCGGGAGAATCTTTTTCGATAACTTCGATTTCCTGCAAAAAGAGGTCGAACTGGTCAGGCTTTTTGCCGAAGTGTTTTTAAAGGAGGGCGATTTGTCTTCTGCCCGGGAACTGGCAGAACGCTGCCGGGAACAGGACCCGGTTTTTCTCGACTTAAAGCTGGCCCATGTGTACAAATTGGAAAAAGATTACCTGAGCATGGAGCAAATTTTGCGGTCTATCCCGGGTCAAATTCCCGCTGAGTTAAAAGATGAGTTCTTTTACTTGAAATTTATTTGTACGGTTAAAAAATCCGGCTTCCAAAAAGCCGAAAAATACCATAAAAAGATCAGCGGCGAACTGTACCGCCATCTTGCCGCCATCCAACTCAGCGACCGCTATATTTACGGCGGCGAACCGGGAAAAGCAGCCCAACTCTTAGATGAGGCCGCCGCTTTTCTGAGTGAAAAAAGATATTCCCGGGCTGAATTGGACGCCAGGAACCAACAGGCAAAATTGCTGCGTCAAAAAGGGGCCTATGATGAAGCTGAAAAACTGTACCTGAATGTTTTTATCGAGAGCGAAATCAACGATTATAAATTGCTTTCCGCCCAGGTGGCCGTGGACACCGGTAATTTTTTTCACCTAATCCGGGAGAATTCCAACCGGGCCGAGTCCTGGTATAAAAAAGCCTTAACCATATACCGGGAACAAGGGAACCGGAACGGGCAGGCCTTAGTGGAATCGAACCTGGCGGAAATCAGCAAAATAAAAGGCAGTTGGCAAGAAGCGGAAGACTACCTGAAATCAGCGTTGAACTATGACCGGGAGCAGCGAAAAGTTGTTTCCCTGGCGGTGGATTACTATAATATCGCCCATTTAGAGTATCTCAGGCACAACTATACGAAAGCCCTGGAATTCATCGACAGCGCCATCTCCCTTTTCGAAGAAAAAGAGAACCTGCTGAATAAAATCGAATCGGGATTTTTAAAGTTGAAAATTCTTTTTTTAACAGCCGGCAAACCGGCCGGCGTGGATTTTTTAGAGCAGCACAGCAGCCTTTTCAGCCCGGATCAACAGGTGTTGTTTTCTCTTTTGCGGGCCGGTGAGAAAAAAGGAAGCCGTTTAGAGAGCGCCGGGTTAAGCCGGGAGATAGAGAAGATCGCATCGCAGGCGCTGCGTTTTGAAAGCCTGGCCTTGTTGCTGAAGAAACACAAACTGCCGGGCCTGTTGGAAAAACTGCGCAGCCTCTCTATGGCGGCGAGCAAAGGCATTAAGGATTACTACTATTATGAATATTATTATATCTATTTTAGCTATTTTTCTACTGCCGGGGAGATGGCGCCGGAAGAGCGGGAAATATTTTTCGACGTCTACTATTTTTTTCTCAGGAATAAGCGCAAAATCTCCGCCCGCCTGGGTAAACTAAAAAACGCCTTAGATGAGAAAGATTCCACCTACGACCTGTTTAAAAGCGCCGCATTGGTGGGCGATTACCAGCGCTGGAAAGTACCCGGAGATTTTTTTAAGAGCCTGCTCAAAGAGATCGAAAAAGCCGTGCCCGTGGATTTGGTGAAACTGGTTATCTATGAAAAGGGGGAACCGCTGTTCGATTTCTCCGCACCCAATAAGTTTAGCGATCTGACCACAGAGATGATAAACGCCGCCGCCGCCTCTTTGGAAAACCTGGACCTGGACTTAGAAGCGGTCAAAAGTTTGTATAAAAGCGAAGAAAGGGTATTCTATTTTTTCAAAAACACCAAAGTGATATTGTGGCGGATTTCCGACGCTCTTTTTGCCGTGTTATTATTGGCTTTCGTGGAAAACACTTATGCGGATTACGATTTTTTCGACAGGCAAAAAGACCTGCTCGAGAAGTTTGCCACCTTGATCCGGCGTTATTATGAAAACGACTATAAATTGAATCGCAAACTCGGTTTTATTATCGGCGAATCGCTGGCCATGAAAACGGTCAAAGATCAAATCCTGAGAGTAGGGAAAGTGGATTTTCCCGTATCGATCAGCGGCGAGAGCGGCAGCGGCAAAGAGCTTGTTGCCCGCGGTGTGCATATCATGAGCGCCCGGGCAGGCAAACCTTTTATCCCGGTAAATTCCGCTGCTATTCCCGAAAACCTGCTGGAAGCGGAACTTTTCGGTTACAAGAAAGGCGCTTTTACCGGGGCCGGCGAGAACCGTACCGGTTTGATCGAAGCCGCTCACCAGGGCACGCTTTTTTTGGATGAGATCGCCGACCTGCCTATGGGTTTGCAGGCCAAGCTGCTGCGCGCTCTGCAGGAGCAGGAGGTGCGCCGCTTAGGGGAAAACAAAACCATCAAAGTGGATTTCCGTTTGATTTCCGCCACCAACAAGGATTTAAAAGCCATGGCCCGGGAGAACCGTTTCCGCGAGGATTTGTATTACCGGCTGGAGGTATTGCAGATCAAAGTGCCGCCGCTGCGGGACCGCATCGAAGACATACCGTTATTGGCCGAGTATTTTCTTAAGAAGAACAATTTTCCCATCGAAGACAAATTAGAGTTCCAGGGTATTGTCGAGTTTTTGAAGAGCCGTGAGTGGCCGGGGAATGTCAGGGAGTTGGAATCCAGTATCAAGCGGTTGATTACGTATTACCCTGATTTCGAAATAGGAGAGACCGTGGATTACAAGACCGAATTCAGTCTTGGCGCGGCCAAAGCGAACCTGGAGAAGTATTTGGTATCCAAAGCCCTCAAGGAGAACGACTGGCACAAAGTGAACACAGCCCGGGCGTTAAAGATCAGCCGCATGTATTTATTCAACCTGATCAAGAAGTACAACTTGACCCCACCCCGCGGCACGGGGGGCCTATAAGCTGCTTCGCAGCAGTGGGGGCGATCGCGCTTCTAAATTATTAGAAGTTTTGGTCAAACTTTTTCAACCCTGCGGCGCAGGGAACCTATAAGGGGCTTCGAAGCAGTGGGGGCGATAGCGCTTCTAAATTATTAGAAGTTTTGATCAAACTTTTTCAAAAGTTTGGCCCCCGGCAGGGACTTGCCGCGCAGCGGCTTACCGCCACCCCACGCGCGTGGGGCTGCCAGAGGCAAAATATTTGAAAAAACAAACTATTTATGATATAAAGTTGCATGGCTGATATAAAA
>JAGLSW010000334.1 GCA_023135565.1 Candidatus Aminicenantota bacterium
GTGGGACACAACGGCTAAATCCATGGTCTCCTGGACCGAAGAAGCGGCCACTAATGCAAAACCGGTATTCCTGACACACATGACGTCGGAATGGTCGCCGAAAATCGACAGCGACTGGCAGGCCAAAGAACGCGCCGAAACGTGGAAAACCGTAGGCATCATTTCACCGGCAATTTTGTGCATATTGGGTACCATCAAAAGCAGGCCCTGGGAAGCGGTAAAGGTGGTGGTGAAAGAACCCGCGGACAGGACGCCGTGAACCGCGCCGGCTGCTCCACCTTCGGACTGCATCTCTATCACATCCACTTCCTGGCCGAAAATATTTTTCCTGCCGTAAGCAGCCCATTCGTCGGCCAATTCCCCCATAAGGGAAGAAGGGGTGATGGGGTATATAGCGGCAACTTCGCTAAAGGCATAAGCTGCATGCGCTGCTGCCGTGTTTCCATCGATTGTTGCTTGCTTTTTGCTCATATTTAACTCCTTTTTATTTTACAAAAATTTCGTTTTTCGGGAAACATCTCGAAAAACGAACCCACCGAAGGGCGGTTAAAAAATATGTCGTTCATATTGGATTTTTACCTCCATGTACCGGCATATCTAAAAATTCTTTCAAAAAAAAAGTTAACATATTAACGACTTTGTGTCAAGAAAATCCACGCTAAATTTAAAAATTTATCCACACGGCGTGTGGGCCCTCTAAGCCCCGGATTGGGAAAATCGTTAAGTGGCGCATCGTAGACCGGCGGCCGGGAAAAAAAATCTTTTTTCAATAAATAATTGACAAAACAACGAATTAATATTATATATGTGATGTGGAAAAAGTAATTAAAGTAAACTTAGTCGGATTGATATTGGATCCTGTTTCTAAAACGCCGGTCATGATCTTGAAACCCGATCATGAGAACAAGATAATCCCTATATGGATCGGGGGTTACGAGGCTGACGCCATCACCATGGAACTGGAAAATATCAGGCCTCCCCGCCCCATGACTCATGATCTCATTAAAGATATCCTGTTTCACCTGAACGCGGTAGTAGAGAAAATCGTAATCACGGACATCGTAGACAACACATATTATGCTGAACTTCATATCAGGAAAGATAACGAAGTTTCAATTATCGACTGCAGACCCTCCGACGCGGTTGCTATTGCCTTAAAAAACAGGGCGCATATCTATATTTCGGAAAGTGTTTACCAATCATCCGTGCTTTCCGATTTTTTTGCCAATTTTGTACACAATGAAGAGAAATTGGAAAAATGGTTTAATTCCCTGTCCGTTGAGGATTTCGGCAGCGTAGAACAGTAGTCCGGGTGTTTAAATGTGACGTTAGGTCGTCACTTATGGGGAAGTGCGCGAGGATATCCAGTCGATATTTTTTTATCTCAATTACGCGGAATAATGGAATGTTGGAAAGAACCCTGAAGAAAGAAAGTATTCAGTTCCGGAAAAAGCCTAAAACAAGCTTGCCTCCGGCGGCCCCACCACGTGGGGAGGCGATAAGCCGCTGCGCGGCAGGACCCTGCCGGGGGCCGCCCCCATT
>JAGLSW010000335.1 GCA_023135565.1 Candidatus Aminicenantota bacterium
GTCAATTTTAATGAGCGCTATAGATCTTGCAGTTTACAGAGCCGGAAGCGCTTTTTCCACCTCTTCTGCAGCGGTAAATTACCGCCCGGTCTTACGATAGAAGATATAAAATCGGGAGTTGTGCAGTCAAAACCCAGGAATAGACTATTAGCACAGGTTTTTAAGGAATTAGGAATTATTGAAAAATATGGTTCCGGTATTAAAAGAGTAATAGAGGATTTTAAAGCACACGGGCTTAAAGAACCCTCTTTCGAAGAAAAACAAGGCGGATTTTATGTGGTTGTTTCGAGTCGAACCAACGCAGTTGGCGCTGACCGGGAAATCCAGGGCACTACCCAGAAAACCCAGGACACTACCCAGAAAACACAGGGCACTACCCAAGAAACCAAAGACACTACCCAGAAAACCCAGGGCACTACCCAAGAAACCAAAGATACTACCCAGAAAACACAGAGCACTACCCAGAAAACCCAGGGCACTACCCAAGAAACCAAAGACACTACCCAAGAAACCAAAGACACTACCCAGAAAACACAGGATACTACCCAGAGCACTACCCAGAAAACCAAAGAAACTACCCGGGAAATAGAAACTGAGCAAAAGATTATCGTACTGCTCAAGCAGGATCCGCGGCTAAGCCGAAAGAAATTAGCAAGTTCGATCGGTATCTCTGAAAACGGCATAAAGTACCACCTGGATAAACTAAAAAAAAGAGGCAAGCTTCTACATGTTGGCCCCGATAAGGGAGGTTATTGGAAGATTACCGGTTAGCGGCGTTTTTTTTCATCATGGCCCCTGCCGGGGAGGCCAAACTTTTGTTTAAAAAAGCGAGAAGAACCCTCCGGATGCTTTGAATTTTTCTTTCTCCAAAATTGAATTGTTGCCGGGGCTTTACTTTAGCTAATCTTTTTTATAAAATACTATATGAAACAAAAAATCAAAACCATTATAGTATGTATTGTTTTATCGTTATTCTTTTCCGGCAGCGCTGCTTTTGCCTGTACTAATTTTTTAATCAGCAAAGGCGCTTCTACCGACGGTTCCACCATGATCACCTATGCAGTCGATTCCCACCAACTGTATGGGGAAATGTACCACTGGCCGGCCCGCGACTATGCCCCGGGCACAATGCTCGAAGTGTACGACTGGGACACGGGGAAATTCTTGGGCAAGATCAAACAGGCACCCCATACCTACTCCGTAGTAGCCCATATGAACGAGCACCAGGTCTCCATCGGGGAAACCACCTACGGCGGCCGTTCGGAACTGCATAATCCCAAAGGTATCGTGGACTACGGCAGCGCCATGTTCATCGCTTTGCAAAGAGCAAAAACCGCCAGGGAAGCAATCAAAGTAATCGCCGCTCTCTATGACGAATACGGCTATTTTAGTTCCGGCGAATCTTTCTCTATCTCAGACCCCAAAGAAGTCTGGATCATGGAGATGATCGGCAAAGGCCCGGGCAAGAAAGGAGCAGCCTGGGTGGCCCGCCGCGTACCGGACGGCTATATCTGCGCCCATGCCAACCAGGCCAGGATTCGCCGATTCCCCTTAAACGATCCCCAAAATTGCCTCTACGCAAAAGATGTGATCTCCTTTGCCAGGGAAATGGGCTACTTTAAAGGAAAAGATAAGGATTTCAGTTTCGCGGACGCCTATGCGCCCCTCGATTACGGCGCGCTGCGCTTCTGCGAAGCCAGGGTGTGGTCTATGTTCCGCCGGGCGGCGCCGTCGCGGAAATTCTCCATGGACTATGTGAAAGGCGTGGCTGGCGCGGACCCCCTGCCCCTGTGGATTAAGCCCGATAAAAAACTCTCCGTTCACGATGTGATGGAATTTATGCGGGACCATTTCGAAGACTCCGAATTCGACCTTTCCAAAGGCATCGGTGCCGGGCCCTTCAACCTGCCTTACCGCTGGCGGGGCTTAACCTGGAAAATAGACGGGGTAAGGTACTGCAACGACCGCTCCACTTCGACCCAGCAGACTGCTTATTCTTTTGTTTCCCAGTCCCGTTCCTGGCTGCCCGATATGGTCGGCGGCATCCACTGGTTCGGCGTGGACGACACCAACAGCACTTGCTATATCCCCATCTACAGCAGTATAAACAAAATACCTAAAGCCTTTGCCGTAGGCACCGCTTCTTTTGAGAAGTTTTCCTGGGAATCGGGTTTCTGGGTATTTAACTTTGTTTCCAATTATGCCTATTCCCGCTACAGTATGATGATAAAAGATATAAAAAAAGTACAGCGGGAATTAGAAAGCAGCTTCATCGGTGAAGTGCCCACTATCGACAGGCAGGCTCTCAGCCTCTACAAAAAAGACCCGGAATTAGCGCGGAACTTTTTAACCGAATACTCGCTGTCCCGCAGCGCGGAAACAGTTAAACGCTGGATGAAATTAGGTGAATTCCTGATATTCAAGTACTTAGACGGCAATAAAAAAGATGAAAACGGCAAGGTCACTTTCCCCGGTTACCCGGAAAGCTGGTACCGCCGCATCGTTAAGGAAGACGGCGAACTCTATAAGATGAGACCCCTCAAAAGCGAAATCGAGAGAAATTACAAAGAAGATGTGACGCGGGCAGACGAACTTTTTAAAAAGAAAGAGTTTGCGAAAGCCAAAAAAGCCTACGAAAGCGCTTTAAAAGAAAAAGCGGACGAAGTCTATCCCAAGACCAAGATCGCGGAGATCGACAAGTTGTTGGCTGAGATCGACAAGTTGCTTAAAAAGATAGAATTTGATAAGAAATAGATTTAGTTGTTATTGAGATACGCAGCGACGCAAAATTTTGCGTCGCTGCATTACTCCCTGGTTGCCGAATCAAGTATCGTCCACGGTCTTAACGTGGAATCGGCCTGTCCACAACCCGGACAAGCCGGAACCAAACACACCCCGCCGCTTCGGGGCAAAAACCAAAAAAAGCCCCTCAGCGCCACCCCTCTCAAGAGGGGAATTTCAGTTGGTCAATCAATAAACGTTTTTATTGTTTTGCCCTGTAAAAGCTCTATAATAAATTGTTTTCAGGATTGCGAGAAAATATTTTGCCGGAAATGTGCAAGATTTGACGATTAAGAACTCAAGTGGGCGGTGCGTTCATATGTGCAAATTCGGCAGTAAAAAAAAAGCGTGATTTAGCGACAATTAGAACGCCCGGACAACCTATCATACGCTTTCCACCCCGGTTTCCTGTAACATTGTAACATTCGCACGCACCGAGCCAGCTTGGGGTAATTATTAATGGGGGCTATGGCAGCCCCTGGATGCGCATGTCACGGGGATACTCGATAAAAAATTCATAACGAATCGTCTTCTTGCCTTTGTCCGGCACTTTAACTTCCCATTTTAAACGGTTCAGACCGTCTTGCTCTTTTACTTTAGGATCGGCGCTGTCAAGCTTTACTTTGATGTCTTCGTGGCGGGCAACCGGCACCTGGTCCCGCACCGTTATGGTTTGTTCTATGCCGGTATGGTTTTCCAATTTGATTTCATAGGCATAACTGATACGCCTTTTGTCGGCCAAAAACTTCTTGTCCGTCTCCCTGAGCACTAACTTGCGTTCCACCCGGATACGCTCGTCGGTTCCGGCGTAAAGTTTGATCCGCTCGCCGGGGGCAACCATTTTTAAAGAGGCTTTGCCGATAAAATCTTCAGCTTCGAAAACTTGGCCCATGCCGGGCAAAAGCATCAAATCGCTTTTATTATCGGCATAAACCCGGCGGTAGGCTTTGCTCTCTATTTTAGGGGCGGTGACATAATCGGTTTCAGAGGGCAATTTTAAACAATATATCATGGCCTTATGAGGAGAACCGTCGCCGGGAATTTTCACTTTACCGTCGATGGCGTAAGTAACCGAAGCGCCGCTCTGTTCCACTGCGGCAGCGGCAAAAAATGCCTCCTCGACTACCGGTTCAGCTTCTTCCAAAATATCGTCCATGGCCGCATCGGCCACCATGCCCGCGCCTATCCCGGCAGCGAAAGTTGAAGGTTTCGCCGCTCTTTTTTTCCTATCCACATGCATAGGCGGCGGGGGGGGCGGCGGAATAAAAGGAAACACATACCAGGGTTCTAATTCGGGAATGGTTGTCCCGGCAGCCGGGGGCACAGTGGAAAGCACTAATTTCACTTCGTCCCAATCTTCGCCGCTGCGCTGGGTCACCTGGCCTAAGTAATTGATCTCCATTTCGTTTTCCGAGAGGCGAATATCGTAGAGAGGTTTCCAATTGACGCCGGGAAGCGTATAGGTTAATTCGACTTCCAGGTCTCCTTCCTTGACCACATCTAATTCGATCACCGCCGCATAACGCTGCCGGGGACGCATGTTTTCTACCTGTTTTAATTCATTTCTCAGCTTCTGCAGCTTGCGGCCTAATTCCCTGCGTTCCACTGCAATACGGCGCAGCTTTTCCTGGGCAGCCAGCCGCTTTTCCACCATGAAATCAATAACAGCGGCATGGGATTCAGGAGTGGAGTTCCCTTTTGCCAGGCTGACCGCATAGGTTTTAGTGGCATCCGATAGGCCGTCGATATGTTTCACCTGGGCGGTCAACGACTCCACATTATCGGCCAGTGCCCGGTCTTCGTCCTCCAACTGCTGTACCTGGTCGCTTAGTTCGCGTACTTTGCCCGGGGGCACATCTTTAAAAAAAGTTTTTTGTACATCAACCCCCATTATTTTCGCCCGGGCGGTGCCGGCGGCTTTTGCCCGTACTGAATCGGGGTCTAAATTCAAAGGCAGGTTTATCACAGCCACCTGCTGTTCCCCGGTCTCTAAAGAGACGCTCCCGCTGCGGGAGATGCGGACCCGGTCTACATAAACAGTAACCTGGTTAACGATAGTTTCGATATCTTTCATTACATTCTCCTATGCCATATTGTATAAAAGTTCCGGGTTAAATTCAACCCCCAAAAAAAATACGAACAAGACTTGAAAAATTCAACGGTTTCATATAAAATAGGGTTTAAAAAAAAGATAGCCTTTGCTATTAATTATCTTTTCCCCAGGAGGAAAACATGGCACATACAATTAATGATGAATGTATTAGCTGCGGCGCTTGTGAACCGGTATGCGAGGATAACGCAATCTCTGAAGGCGACGACAAGTTCGTTATCGACGCTGCGAAATGCACCGACTGCGGCACTTGCGTTGATGAATGCCCGGTAGAAGCTATCGAAGCGCCTAAATAACCCGGTCCTGTTTAGCGAATACGATCAAGCATAATAGCCTGAAGTAGTGGAGTCATGGATATCCCACGGGTTCCCATGACTCCACCATTTCATCATCCGGTTGACTTATTTCCGGCTCTCACAAAGCCGGGCTGTCAATCTTAAATCCGCCTATCTAAAAAATAAAATAATCATCCCAAAATTCAAAAAATCCCGGGTGAATTCTATCTTTTCCCGGTCCCAAAATAGCTTTCAGCCTGCGGCATTCAGCCATCAGCTTTAAACTGCTCCGATTTTTTATCGTTCCCGGGTGAGACCCCGGCTGGGCTGAGCGCCGAACGCTGAAGGCTGTAAAGTGGTAACCGGGAAGCAGACTGTAAGCCGGGTCCTGTCACGAAGGACCATTTATCTACGCGATTAATCGCTTAACCGCTTTAGCAGCTAACCCAAAGGTCTCGGCCGGGTAAGCCTTAAACACCTTTTGTTTAGCCTTGCTCCGGATGGGGTTTACCTCAGTCCCGGTTGTCGCCAACCAGGGACGGTGAGCTCTTACCTCACCTTTTCACCTTTATTCTCGCTGCCTGGGGCGGCGAGAAAAGTCTATTCTCTGCGGCACTTTCCTTACTCACCTCTTTTTGGTGAGCAGTTCCCGTTAGGAACCATCCTACCCTGCGGAGCCCGGACTTTCCTCCTCATTCCTCGGAATGCGGCGATCCTTTATCTGCTTCCAGGTTACCAGGTAGTATTATACCAATAAAATCGATTTTTTTGTAGAGGTTACTGCGGGGAATATTTATTTCCCGGGCTGTCCGGGCAATATTGAAATTATATTCTTTCAACTTTTCTTCTAAATAGCGTTTCTCCGATTGAAATTTAAATTCTTTCCAGGATTTGATGTTTTTAAAAGAAAAAGCGCTATCTTCGCTTATATCCCTCATATAATCGGGGAGATCGTTCCCGGTTATGGTGTTCCCTTCGCTCATGATGAGAAGCCTCTCCACTAAGTTGCGCAGCTCCCGGACATTGCCTTTCCACTCATAACGGGCAAACAGTTCCATGGCGCCTGCGGAAATATTTTTTTTCTTAAAATTATTTTCGCTGGAGAAATAGTCGACAAAATGCTGCGTTAAAATCGGTATGTCATCCCTGCGTTCGGTCAGGGCGGGGGAATAAACCGGCACCACGTTGAGCCTGAAAAACAAATCTTCTCTAAAATTCCCCTTTTTTATTTCCGCTTTCAGGTCTTTATTGGTGGCTGCGATGACGCGGACATCCACTTTTTTGATTTCTGCGGAACCGACCCGCTGGATTTCGCCTTCTTCCAATACCCTTAAAACTTTGGCCTGGGCTTTGAGGCTCAGGTCTCCCACTTCGTCGAGAAATATGCTGCCCCTGTGGGCATTATCGAATTTGCCTATCTTTTTCTCATAAGCGCCGGTAAAGGAGCCTTTTTCGTGGCCGAATAGTTCGCTTTCGATCAGTTCTTCGGGTATGGCGGCGCAGTTTACCTGTACGAACTTTTTCTTGTTTCTCAAGGAGAGGTCGTGGATATTGCGGGCGATCAGTTCCTTGCCGGTGCCGCTTTCACCGGTAATCAGGACGGTGGAATTGGTGCGGGCTACTTTTTGTATGGTCTGCCTTAATTTTTCCATAGCCGTGGAATTACCGATTAGGCGGTATTTTTTTTCGGCGATGGTTTTTAGATTGTAGTTTTCTTTCAGCAGGTTTACTTTTTCCGCGGCGTTGCGTACTGTCAGCAGCAGCTTATCTCTCGACAGAGGCTTCTCTAAAAAATCGAAAGCGCCTAATTTTGCCGCTTCCACAGCTTCTTCGATACCGGAGTGGCCGGAGATCATAATCACTTCGGAAAAGGGATTGATCTCTTTTAAATTTTTCAGCACTTCGAGGCCGTCGAGGCCGGGCATTTTGACGTCGAGAATCACGATGTCGTATTTAAGTTTTTTGAAAAGGGCGACGCCGTCCATGCCGTTATTGGTGGTGTCAACTTTGTAGTTCTCATAATTGAGCACCATCTTTACCGATTCGAGAATATTTTTTTCGTCGTCGATGACTAATGTTTTTATTTCTTCCATGGGACATTTATACCAAATTAATGAAATGATTTCAACCAGGAGATCGAGAGAACTTAGGAGGTGATCGAGAGAACTCAGAAAGTACTCAAGAGGTCTCAGGAGGTGATCGAGAGAACTCAGAGAAAGAGCTTAAGCCCCTCAAAGTTTACGAGCCGCTTCCTTAACCTGAGCCCTTCTTAGCTCATCCTGAGTAATAGGAGCTCATCCTGGTTTTTTTTGCTCATCCTGAGCAATAAAAGCTCCTCTACTTAATCAACCTGATGGTGAGCTTCAGTTCTTCCTGGTCTGCCAGCTCTAATTTCTTCTTGTAGGGTTTATAACCCGGTTTGACTATTTCCAGCATATAGGCGCCTGCTTTTAACTTCAGGTTCACTATTTTGCCCTTTGCCGGTGAGATGCCCCAGAATTTCCCGTCTAAGTAAATGGAAGATTCTTCCGGCTCTATTTCTAAGGTTAATTTTACCGATTTGAATTTGGTTCTTTCCTCTTCCGGCGGCGCTTCGGTGACTTCTTTCTCTTTTACTGTCCTGGCGATAGGTTTATGTCTGACTTTCTCTTTCCCGGTTTCCCTAACGAAGCCTTTCTCTTCACGCATTTTGAGGCGGATGGTGATATTGCGGGCATCATATTCATACAGGTTCACCACCTCTTCGATATAGCCTTCTCTTTTTACGATTATTTCATTGCGTTTGGAAGAGAGGCCTAGGGCGGAATCCGGGGTGGAAAATTCGTAGGCGTCGCCGATATACCTGCCGTTCAGCAAAATCGCGGCGTCATCGGGAGTGACTTTAAAGACCACATGGACATTGCGGTAGGTTTCCTGCGTATCATAAGGGAAATGAAAGGTGCAGGCCGAAAAAATAATTGCCGGTACGAAAATCAAAAAATACAAAATCCTTTTTTTCATTTCTTATCTCCTTTTAAGTTTGATTTTTTTATAAGGTTTGATGGTGAGAACAATTTCCATATGCCAACGTCCCGGCTGGCCGCCGGTGGAACAGGGCAGATTTAAGCAGATACTTTTAGTTCTCATCTTCTAAATATAAAGCAATTTTGATGCCATTCCCGGGCCGCATAATGTGTCCTTTTTTTAGGACACTCCTGCCCTTTCACTAAAAAATATGGTACATAGATTCAATGTTCAATGATCAATGTTCAAAAAAAAAGGGTTTAGGTAATAGGTAGAAGGCATTAGTAAGAAAAAGGGGCGTACTAAAATAGGTCTTTTTTTGCCGCGAAGCGGCTCACAGGGTGGGTGCGCCGCACCCATTTTTTTGCTCCCCAGGTTGACAATCGTATAACTTTATGTTACACTTGTAACAAAAATATTACAAAGGAGGCGGCATGAAGTTTGATTTTTCGCCTATGGCAGTTATAAACTCAAGGACGAAAATGAAAGTTGTAAATTTTTTATTGAACCATGAAGCCTCCATGAGTGAAAGAGAAATCGCTTCCGTTCTCGATGTTTCTCACATGAGCGTAAACAGGATTATGAAGGAACTGGCAAATATGAATTTCGTAAACTATCTAACTGTCGGTAAAGCGCATCTCTGGAAAGTAAACCGCAGGAGTTATACGTTTACCGTTTTGTCCCGGTTACTTACCGACATTTCAAAAATCGACAACCCCTTGAATGATTTAAAAAAAACTATCAGGGAAAGTTTGCCGCGGGCTATGGTTAAAAAAGTAGTTCTCTTCGGTTCTGTAGCAAAAGGTTTAGAGAGAGAAAACAGCGACATAGACGTTTTTTTTTTAGTAAAAAACAAGAAAATGAAAGAGCAAATCGAACCCTACATAGAGCAGTTGTCGAACAAATGTGTCGATTTATATGGAAACAGGTTAGCGCCATATATTTTGACGGAGCATGAGGCAAAACAGAGAAAGGACCTCGGTGTGCTTGCGGAAATTAATCAAGGAATTCAAATCATTCCAGGGCAGGAGTAAACGATGACATCAAAATCTAAAAACCGTGATGTGGCAAAATCATATTATAGTAATTATCTGAAAAAAGCAGAAGAGTGTCTTCATGCGTAGTAACTTTCTCTTAGTAATGTT
>JAGLSW010000336.1 GCA_023135565.1 Candidatus Aminicenantota bacterium
AGGGCCGCCGGAGGCAAAGAATGATGCCAAAACATACACCCTTTTGAAATTTTAGGCCGAAACATACAACTAAAGTTGTATTTTCTCTTTTTAGCTTTACAACCAAAAATACAACTTATGATGGATTGACAACTACCCAATTGTAGGATAAAACTAACTATGGTTAACATTTGTTTTTTGACATTAGTATAAGCTGGTTGTTAACCGGATAATTTAAAATGAGAACGACAAAAAGACAAACAATAAATATGATCAAGGAGGTCAAAATGAAGAAACTTTTTGTTTTATTATTAATGGTTAGTTTAGTTATCGTCCTGCCCGCCAAAGTAAAGGTAGGAGAAGAAGTTGTAGAGAAGTTCACCACAGCCCACCCTTACAAGGGCGGTGAGATCCTGGAACAGATATTTCACTGGCCTGAAGCCGGTTATATTGCCATCCACTTCTCCCAATTCAACCTGGCCAAAGGCGACTATGTAGAAATCGCCAATGCCGAAGGCACCATTTCCTATACTTATAAGGAAAAAGGTAAATCCGTCAAGGGCGGAACAGAAGCCATCAGTGAATTCTGGGCCACTCATATTCCCGGCGACACTGCCGTAGTCACCCTGTACAGTAAAAATAAAAATGGCGGCTTCGGATTTGAAGTTGACAAATGGGTACACGGTTATCCGCGGGAACAGATCGAGATCGCCTTCTTCAAAATGGAGAACGGTTTTGAAGCGGATGCCGGCATCGAAGCCATCTGCGGCACCAATGACAAAGAGTGGGCCCAATGTTATTTAGGCACCGACATGTACAACAATGCCAAAGCCGTATGCCGTCTTTTGATGAACGGCAGCAGCGCCTGTACCGGTTGGTTGTTAGGTTCCGAAGGCCACGTTATGACCAACGAACACTGTATCGGCAGCCAGAGCACCGCCGACAACACCGATTTCGAATTCATGGCTGAAGCTTCCTGCACCACCAATTGTTCCAGTTGGTTTGCCTGCCCCGGTACCGTAGTCGCCGATCACGGCACTGTGGTCCAACTCGACAGCGCCTTAGATTACACCTTAGTGATGCTGCCTACCAACGTCAGCGGCACCTATGGTTACCTGAAGATGCGTGATACGCTGCCTACCATTAACGAAAGAATCTATATCCCGCAGCATCCCAGCGCCTACGGCAAACAGATCGCCGTATACAGCACCGATTCCCATGATGAATCGGGTTTCGGTGAAATTTACACCACCAGCGCGACTCCATGTTCCGGCGGCCCCGGCGACATCGGTTACTATGCCGATACCGAAGGCGGCAGTTCCGGTTCCCCGGTTATCGCTTTTGACGACAACTTAGTCGTAGCCCTGCATCACTGCGCCCTCTGCCCCAACCGCGGTGTTCCCATCCCGGCCATCATTGCCGACTTAGGCTCCAACATCCCCGCCGACGCAGTTGAAGGCGGCACTCCCCCGGAGCCAGGTCCCCCGGCAGCACCCAGCAACCTGACCGGCGCCAAGGATAAATACTCCGTGGCTTTAAGCTGGAGCGACAATTCCAACGACGAAGACGGTTTTAAAGTCTACAAGGACGGCGGTCTGGTAGCCACATTGGGCGCCAACACGACTTCCTATGAAGTTACCGGTCTGACCCGCAAGGTCACCTACACTTTCCAGGTATGTGCATTTAACGATTTAGGCACTGCTTGCTCCACCACCATTTCGGTGAGAACCAGGTAAATACCGAAATTATAAGCAAATAAATAGGGGGACAGGGTTATCCTGTCCCCTTTTTTTTTATCCGGGGTGAAGGTGCGGCGCACCCAGCCTATAA
>JAGLSW010000337.1 GCA_023135565.1 Candidatus Aminicenantota bacterium
CCAAATGGCACTATTCAAGAGGGGACTGTGCTGGGTAGACCTCTGAAAGAACTATCCTGTCTCGATAATCAGTCCCTTATCGGCTCCCCACATCCTGGATTAACAAAAGTTTGTTTTTTCATCAGACTGCTGGTTTTGTATTCCCCGGCCTCTGCTGTTCTTGCCGCGAAGCGGCTCAGAGGGTGCCCGCGCCGCGGACTTTGGTTTTTCAGCAAACTTTCACGAAGTATTAATAAAAAATTCCTCCAACTTCATTTTTTTCACTGATAATTTCGTATATTTTTTAGAAAATCTTATTGACTTCCACGCCATAATAGACTAAGATTACACAGGTAGTTTACCCGGCTGGCAAAGTAGAAATCAGCTAAAAAGTGCATATATGAAAACACTGGAGAAAATAAGAAAACAATTGTCACAAGGACAGTTTGAATTTAGCAGGCATGCTTTCAGGCGATCAGTTGAACGTAATATCAATGAAATGGAAATAAAGGAGGCTGGAAAACATGCGAAACTAATCGAAAACTATCCTGATGACAAATACTCTCCCAGTTGTCTGCTGTTATGTTTTACTAAAATGGGACGGCCAATGCATATACAAGTATCACGCGCTGATTCGGATTTTGTTAAAATCATCACGCTCTATGAGCCGAACGAAATGGAGTGGATAGACTACTATAAAAGGAGGTAACCATGTTTCGCTGTAACGTATGCGGTTCAACAGAGAAAAAAGAAAGTTTTGTTGACGAAATGTTCCGGATCGATGGTAAGCCGGTTATGGTCGAACACATCCCGGCGGCAATCTGTGTGCGCTGCGGCGAAGAAACTTTTTCCCGTGAGACCACCGAAAAAATCCGCCGTATGGTGCACGGAGAAGCAAAACCTATAAAGTCCGTTTCTATGGATATTTTCGCCTATGCTTAGCGGTGATATACTCCAGGTAGGGTCCAGGCTATAACTCCCCAATCGACATTAAATAATATTCATACACTCTTTTGCTGTACCACATCGTCCATAAAATTTTTATCGTAATCGAAGATATACTCATCTTCTTCCTGGGTCTGCTGTGTCGAATTTGCGGCTTATCCTCACATGTCTTATCTTGTTTTTAGGGCATTTTAAACTATTTTAACAAAAAAATCGTCTTATAGGATTGACATTCTATTTTAAATGTGTAAAATAGAAAAATGAGAAAAAAGTTCTTTATTTTACCACCAGGGCAAGGTTGGTTGGTACACAATTTAACACAAGGAGGTCACACCTATGAACAAAACCGATCTAATTAAGAAGTTAGCAAAAAAAACAGGGCTATCTATGAAAGACTCTACGGCTGCGGTGAACGCTGTCTTTGATGCCAATCCGGGTCAAGGAATCATTGCAGTAGAGCTGGATGCCGGGAAAAAAGTAACTCTACCCGGTTTCGGTACTTTTAAGACAGTCCACAGGAAGGAGAGGATAGGGGTTAACCCCAAGACAAGGGAAAAAATGACGATTCCTGCCAAGAGTTATGCTGTTTTTAAAGCAGGAAAAACCTTAAGAGATAGAGTAAGTAAATAACATCTTTTAAAGACTTAGCTTAAAAAAAAACCGCCTGACGGTGGGAATTTGAAATATGTATTACATATTGTTTATTGCCGTTATATAAGGTAAAAGCGCGTTTTCTGAGATACTGCTTAAAAACGAACCCACCTGATGGTTGGATGTAATGAGACCTTACATGGGGGTACTTTACCCCCATGTAAGGTCTCATTTACCTACCTGGAAGAGAAGAAACGATATTTCCGGGGGCCCCTGGGGACACATTTCCCGGGTATCCTCTAAGGAAGAAGAAAGTCACCTCCTAATGCGGCAGCTTACGCTGCTTGCCCGGCCCTCATAGGGTGGGTGCCCCGCACCCCGCCGTTCCCAATTCGATGCGAGGCAGTACGATGCGGTACTGTTTCTCATCTTCCTTTTTTTTCCAGATGACGATATATTCGGCATGCAGCGATAAGACCGCATAACCGCGCCGCAAAAACCTTTCGATGCGATCTGCGCCGCTGTTGGAAAATTTCAGGATGTTTTGGCCTCGATAGGTCAAAATAGTAGGGTCGTGTTCCGAGAGGAGCAGCACATCACCGGACTGGAGATTTTTGATGGTTTTTTTCGTGTTTTCATAAGTAAAAAAGTCTAAGAAAACGTCTTTAGGCGTAAGCTGCAGCGAGAGCCTGTCCGGGTAGGCATAAATAGTTTCGTCGGAAAGGCGCTTACACCGGGGCACGGAAATATCGTTGAAAATATCGCTGTCGGTGTGTATGAACAGGTTCTCTTTAGCCCTGGTAAGGGCCACGTATATCACCCGGAACTGCTCCTCCGAGGCAGTTCTAAAATTGTCCAACAGCAAAAATACGAAATCGAATTCCTTGCCTTTGGCTTTGTGCATGGTAGAAACAAAAATAGTCTCTTTCTCCGGGAAAATAAAATCCTCTAACTTTACTTCGTCTAAATACTCCCGCCACTCGATCTCCAACAGGCGCTCCTGCTCTTTAAAAAAAGAGTCGATTACCCTTAAAACCAAAGCTAATTGTTTGGAGCGGGAGAATTTTTCGGCGATTTGGCGGCGGAAATCCCGCCACTGCGCTTTAGGGATGATCTTATCCGCGCAGTTGTCGGAGTACTCTTTTAAATAAAACGAGAACATCTTTAATTCCACTAAGGATTTTAAACTGAAATCCGCGTAAGAGACCAGCAGTTCGGCCTTTATACCCTGCTGCCGCAGCAGGGTGTAAACTTGCAGCGCTTCGTCATTGGTGGCGGTGAGCACCGCTGTGCTGCCCCTGCCGCCGGATGTTTTTTCTTTGCCTTCGGCGACCACAGCGGCGGTTAGCGGGGTGATTAGATGACCGGATTTGTATTTGGTGATGGAAATACTGCCGTTTTCCCCCGGCTGCGACGACACTAAAGTCTGACCCGCTTTTACCCGGTTCGACAGCCGCTGTACAAAGAAATTGGAGAACTGCACTAAGTTGTTCTTGGCGCGGTAGTTGGTATTCAGGTGGTAGAGTACGGCCCGGAACCTGTCTTGAAAGGTTTTCATGTAAAGAGCCGAGGAACCGCGAAATTCAAAAATATTCTGGTCGTCGTCTCCTACGGCCAATACTCTGATCTCCCCGGCAGCGGCGATAATCGCCTCGATCAATTCGAATTCTTCCCCGCTGATGTCTTGAAATTCGTCGATCACCAGTACGCTCTTGTTCTCCACTTTGTTGACTGCCCGGCCCGATTTAATTAACTCGATGGCCCTGGGAATAATGTCCGCCGACTGCTCTAAGTCGCCTTTGATTTCCACGATATTAAAGGCGAAAGAGTGGAAGGTATGGATGTCGATATACCTGCTTTTTTTGCCGATCAAATCGAACAGGCGCGTTTTCATCTCGTTGGCCGCTGAGCGGGAATAGGTGAGCATCAAGAACTGTTCGCTTTTGACGTCCTCTAAAGTGAGCAGGGAGGCCACTTTGTGAACCAGTACGCGGGTCTTGCCGCTGCCCGGACCCGCCGCCACTAAAATAGCTTTGCCCTGGTTGTCGTTGATGATCTTTAACTGTTCCGGGGAGAGGTCCCGGTAAATTTTCTCGAACTGCTCTTCTGTGATGGGCCGGCGAATCCGGGTCAGGCGTCCGGGGAAATGTTTTTTTATAAAAGCCTTGTAATCCAGGGTAAAATAATCATCCACGAAACTCATGGCTTCTTTGTAGTTTTTGACTAACTTTTTGGCGTATTCGCCCACGATGTGAATCTGTTCGATTTTATGTTGATAAAAAAGGGCGAATTTTTCGTAATCCTCGTTGGTGTACTGCTTGCGGCTGTCCATGTCACAGCGGGTGATAGAAAAAGGATTATAGTACACGAATAAACCGTCGTGTAAACGCAGCGCCGCAATATCGTTGAGATAGAGCAGGGTTTTGTCGTAGTCCGAAACAGCATAATCCCCTTTGAAAAGAAAATCGCCGTCGTTGAACCGGCGCAGCTCATCGATGGAAAATTCCACCAGCGTCTCTGCTGCGCTGCTGCCGGGATTCCCTGGTGTAGAAGAAATCCTTTCGTCCGGTTTATAGGTTGGGGGCGCCGCTCCCTTTTCTGCCGGGGCCGCCGTCTCCTTCGTCGGATTTAATATGCCTCCGCGTTCGGTACTCTGCCGCGATGCAGCTAAGAGGGTGGGTGCGCCGTACCCCCTGCCCACGTGGTGGGCCCCGGCGTTTTGAATCAATTTATCTAAAATACGGCGCGCCAATTCCAAACGGCGCAGCGCCTCTTTTTTGATAAATGCCGGTGTTTGGGTGAATTCGATGCGGTACACATGACTGCGGCGATCTAAGCGGTTTTTGTTTATCCAGCCCCGGTTCAGCCAGGTAAAAATCAGGCTGCGCAGCGATTCGATATCGCTCTCTATGCCCTGCTGCAAAAAATCACTGTTGATCTCTTTTAAAGATACCGTTACTACCGGCGTGTCGCGGGTCCATTTTGCCTTCAGCGTTTCTAAAAATTCGATCTCTAAGCGGGAGAATTTCTCGAAAGCGCGCCGGGAATAGTTAGCCGCCCCGGACGAAGCGTTCACGTAGGCGCTGAGGTCCCTGTCGCCACCCAGGATGCCCAGTCCTTTTAGTTCGTTGATCAGGCGGCGGGTGTCGTACTTCTTAATGCCCAGGATGTCGGTAATTTGATCTACACGGCTGGATTTGTAGGAAATAATATGTTTGATGATCCGCAGCGCATTAAGGCGGTCCCGGTCGTCTAATTTCCCGTACTGCCTGATTTTATCGGCGGCCTCCTCCATGTTCTTCACCTGTAGGGCGGTGGCAAACACGCGGGTCCGGTCCTGGCCCCGCTTGATAAAACCGCTCTCTTCTAAAGCGGTTAAGGCAGTCTTGATGCGGGTTTCCCAGCCCCGCAGTTCAGCGTCCCAACCGGCGCCCCGGGCCAGTTCTAAAGCGGAGCGGGAGAATTTTTCAGCTTTGATTTTCTTGATGGCCTGCCACACCTGGTAAATCTCTTTTTTGTTGAGGCGGGTAGAGTTCAGCAGGCTGAAATGGCCCATCAGGTCGCTGTCGTCGTAAAGGGCGTAACAGTTGGCTTCTATATTCGGGTCCCTACCGGCCCGGCCCGCCTCCTGGATGTAGCTTTCCAAAGAGTCGGAAATGTTGTAGTGGATCACCATGGAGATATCCTCTTTGTCTATGCCCATGCCGAAAGCCGACGTCGCCACGATGATCTTCACCGCGCCGTTTTTGAAATCCTCCTGGATGCGGATCTTGCGGCCGCTGCTCATTTGGCCGTTGTAAGCGGCGGCGGAAAAACCGTGTTTCTTGAGCTTGTCCGCCAGTTCTTCCGAACGTTTCACTCGCGTGGTATAGACTATTTTGGGATTCTCGTCCTGGTAGAGCAGGTCTAATAACAAAGAGAAACGTTCGCTGTCATCCGCGGCGCGGTACAGCCCGAAAGAGAGGTTTTTGCGTTTCGGGGCCGTCTTGAACACCTCGATCTCGACACCTAATTTTTTTTGGAAATAGGCATCGATGTCTGCCACCACCGACGGTTTGGCCGTGGCCGTGAAGCAGGACACCGGGATAGGGGAGGTCAGGTTTTTTTCTTTTTGCAGCAGCTTGAGAAATTCGCCGATGTAAAGGTAGTCCGGCCTGAAATCCTGGCCCCAGGAGGAGAAGCAGTGGGCTTCGTCGATGACGAAACGTTCGATAATGCGGTTTTTGATGATGCGTAATATGGTATTGGAACGCAGCGCCTCCGGTGAAATGTAGAGCAGGCTGACCGCCCCGGTCTCCACTTTTTCTACTGCTTCCGCCCGTTCCAAAGGGGAGAGCAGGCTGTTGATAGCCACCGCATCGGTGCGTTCGTGCCGTTCTTTCAGGATATCCACCTGGTCTTTCATCAGCGCTTGCAGCGGAGAAATCACTACTGTCAGGCCGCGG
This sequence comes from Candidatus Aminicenantota bacterium, assembly GCA_023135565.1. Classification (GTDB taxonomy): domain Bacteria; phylum Acidobacteriota; class Aminicenantia; order UBA2199; family UBA2199; genus JAGLQA01. Next base: position 5,961 of record JAGLSW010000337.1, read on the forward strand.
CAGGCCTCTCCTTTGATCAACGCCGGTAATTGGAAAGTCAGGGATTTGCCGCCGCCGGTAGGAAACACCGCCAGGAAAGATTTATGGTCCAGGGCCGCGTTGACCGCTTGTTCTTGCAGGGGGATGTCTTTGTCGTTTTCGAAGCGGCGGAACTGCTCGAAAGCGAAGATTCGTTTCAGGGCTTTTTTCGGGTCTAATTTCGTGTGGCAGTAGACGCAGTCCGGGGAGGCGCAGCGGTTATAGCGCAGGCGGTTCATCAGCGGCAGGATTTCCGGGTGCCGGTGCGCCAGCCAGGCCGGGGAAACCGAGTTCGCACCCGGAGCCGCGATCAGGCTCAGGGCGCAGGCCAGTTCCAGCGGGTGTTCTTTCATCAGGAGGTGCAGGTCGCAGTGCAGGCAGACTTTTTCTTTGAAATGTTCTTTCATGATGCTGGTCGGGGATTGGCTCATATCGGATAGGTCCAGCAGCCGCCGGGCCGCCAGGAATGAAAAAAAGCCCCGGAACTGCGGCGTATTGTTCAGCAGCCGGAAGAACAAGGATTTAAGCATAGGCACTAATTGTTGGAATTGGCTCGAGCAGTCCGCGAAAAGCTCATGGGCCAGTTTAGCGTCGGAAACCGGGTTATTCGGTTCTGCGGAGACCAATTTATAGTCTTTGACCAGTTTGTGGTAAGGTTTTTGGGGAAAGAGCAGGGCGGAGAGGTAGAGGGTGTCGATAGATTGTTTTTTCAGGAAGTCCGGGTGAATGCTTTTTTCTTCCAGCAGCGGCAGGTCGTGGGAAAAGATATTGTGGCCGCAGATGAAGGCCGCGTTTTTTGCGAAGTTGTAGAACTCTTTCAAGTTAATATTGTGGAAAGTAGTATCGTTAAGAAATGCGCCTAAGTCGGTTAATTGCCTATGGCTGTCAACTTCTAAATCGAAAAAAAGGATATCTTTCATATTCAAGGAATATATATAAACCAAAAACATAAAAAATGCAAGACGAATTCAATGATCAATCTTCAATCTTCAATGATGGATGGCCGGTGTTGGAGAAGCCTGCCGGTTTAGTTTTCGCGGGTGGTCGCGGCCCCACAGCCAGAAGGGGAATTGAGACGCCGGTATATCACAAAAAAATAATTTCTATATCTTCAACCTTCTTAAAATCCCGGTCCATTGTAGCTATCTTCAATTGCAAATTTTTAGCTGTGGTATATTGATAGGAATCGTCAAAATCCAGGTTCAATTTCTTTTTATTATCTACAACTTCTTGATAGTTGTCCATAGGCAGTGTTTCAACTTCGACATGGGGTAGTATATCTTCGATGAATTCTTGGAACACTTCTTCTTTTCCATAACGAAAACATACAACACCGATAGAATGTAAAGAGAAATCGGTGATATGAATATTACCTGCGTTTGCTTTGAGAAATTTTTTACAATCTTCTTTTTTATCCTGCTTGAGTAATATTTCTAAAAATATATTAGTATCCGCAAGAACCATTATCTCCATCCCGATGCATTGTGTTGAAGTTCGACGGATGTCGTTTTATCTTTTATATCAGCCAATCCGCCTTCCCAATCGAACTTGAATGTTTTTTTAACCGCTTTCTTGCGTTTAAGTTTATATTTATTTACCAGGAATTCCGCGTAATCAAGGACTTCTCTTTTTAAGTGAACCGGAAGCTCTTGAATCGTAATATCGATCTTTTCTTCGATCATAATCATATACCTCCAAATTCAAGGTCAGCCCTCAAATCTTGAACATCTCCTGTTTTTATATTGCCTCTATCCCGGTTAGCTTTCGATTCCATATACCGTAAATACAGCCTGTCTCTTTTGGCTTCTTGAAGTTCTTTAGAAAAAATGTTTACTATATACTCTTTTTCTTCAAGATCGAATTGCTCGAATCTTTCGATAATTTGGTTTAATTCACTATTTACGTTCATATGGTAAATATAAGATAAAAAGGTTATTCTGTCAACTACTGCTTTGAATAGAGAGTGTTTTCTAACCGGGCAAAAAAAAAGGGGACAGGCCAATAAATGCCCATCTATATGTGAGACTTCCTGGGAAAAATGTGATGGAAGATGGGGGAATTATACAGGATAAAACCGGTTAAAGAGTCTCTTCTCTTACTTTTTCAGATAAATAAACCTTAATCAAGGAATGATAAGGGATATTTTTTTTATTAGCCAATACTTTTAATTCCTGTATCAGCGATTCATTCAGGCGGATCGAAATCCTCCGGGTAGTGGGTTTTAAATCCGGGAAAACAGCTTCCTGGATTTTATTTAAATCGAAATAATCAGCCGTATCGTGAGTACTCCAGAATTCCCGTTCTTCATCTTCATTCTTAAAAGCCGGTAATTTTTTAAGATCTTTGCCGTTTGTCATAATAACTCCTTTCTTTTTCACTCATGTCTCTTGCGGAAATAACACGTATCTTATTCTTCTGGCTTTTATCTATAGTGATACGTGTAAATCTCATTTTGATCTCCTGCTTATTATATACAATTCTTAATGAGATTTGTCAATCACAAATTTATAATTTCTTTATTTTGGAACCCGGCAGCATCGAGGAGGTCTGTGCAAAGTACTAAACACCGAGCAGCCTTTTCTTCTCTTCTATAATTTTGTCAAGTTTTTGGAGATCACTCCCAACGCAAGCCCTAATTCAGCTTGCACTTTCGGTTTTTTTATGGTACTTAATGTTCTCAAAGGAAGAAAAATGAAAAGTAGATTACCTGCCACACCACAGGACACACTGTCCATGTCCGGGGCTTTAAGATTTATTGTGAACACACTGTTCAAGGGCGCAGACCTGTTCAGGCGCTGGAAATACCCCTTAAAAAAAACACCCGCTGATTTCGAAGATTGGAGCCTGCTGCAAAAAATTTACTGGGCCTACAAATGTAAAAAGCCCATTCTACGAGCTGAGAAAGGCAGCGGGTTGGAGACATTTTTTAAAGATAATAGCAGGCAGGGCATCGAACTGCCTGAAGGCTTTGAGAAGAAATCCGTTGTTACTTTCGGAGCAGTAGGGGATTTGTACAAAGCCGAAGGCCAGGAGAATTCCAAAGACCTCCTTTATGAAGAAGCAGCTGATCTTATTTTTGCTAAAGATATCTCCTATGCCAACTTAGAGTCCCAACTGACCGAACAAAAAATCGACGAGCTCGTATTCGATAAAAACGAAACCCCGCCTTTATGCAGCACAAGGGAGCAATTTGAAACCTTGAAAGGTCACAAAGGCAAGACATTTACGGTTATGCAGACAGCCAACAACCATACCCTCGATATGGGCCTGGAAGGAGTTGAAACCACCCTCCGGCAATTGCAAAAAGATGGCATTATCGACATAGGCACCAACCGCCGGGCAGTCGACCGGGAAAAAGGGAAAATAATCGAAAAAAAGGGGATCAAGACCGGCTTTGTTTCAGCCACCTACGGTCTAAACGACAGACCTGTTCCCGCCGGTAAAGAATATATCGTCAACGTGGTCAAATTTCATAAACAAGACGGCGAGCCCGATCTTTCTTTGTTAGAGAAGCAGATCGCCCACTGCCGGGAGCAGCAGTGCGATTTTATCATTGCCTCTTTGCATTGGGGCTATGAATACGAATTTTTCCCCAGGCAGCACCAGGTGGAGATTGCCCACCAATTAGTGGAATCCGGTGCGGACTTGATCGTCTCCCATCATGCCCATGTGATCCAGCCGATGGAATATTACCGCACCGAAAGAGACCCGGACCGGATCGCTTTGATAACATATTCTTTGGGAAATCTCACCAGCAGCTATTCTGCTCCTCACCTGGTATTGAGCCGGGTGCTCGACCTATCTATAAGCAAAGGGATTTTCAAAGGCGAGCAGAAAACTTATATCGAAAAAGCGGAACTTATCCCGGTAGTACAAATGGAAGAAGAAGTGAAAGGTTTGCCAATTTTTCGTATTAAGAAGTTGAGCAGCTTGAAGCATCTTTCCAAAGAGAGCGCAGACAAAGAAGAGAAAGAATATATAGATAAGGTGATATATTATGAGGGGCTGCCGGAGGCGAGGAAAACTATTGTTTGCCCGACAGACGTGGCTTGACGCACCACCAGGCTGTGGGGAATCTAAAGGAAATTTGCCCTGGGTGTTGATAAATCGAGTCGATGCTATCATAACCCATTTTCCGCAAGTTGAAA
>JAGLSW010000338.1 GCA_023135565.1 Candidatus Aminicenantota bacterium
TGTGTCATGATGAGATAGTATCAAATAAGAAGGGGAAAAAAAGCTGCCAAAATGTCACACACTCAGCAGGCTGCCGCCCCGCCTTTTGCCCCACTGGAAAGAGAAACAATTAGGGCGTTTTTTCCGGTTCTAAAGGCGTCTCGGCGTCTCCGCTATTTCCGGGCTTGAATAGTTCCCTGTAATTGCCCGGTTTCAAACCATATATTTCCTGAAATTTTTTTACGAAATAGGTATGTTTCGAGATGCCTACCTGTTTTGAAATTGTCTTAACAGTCAGGCTGCTTGTTTTAAGTAAGCGCTCCGCGCGTTTCATTTTCTCGAAGTCCAAGAAATCACAAACTGTTCTACAGGTATCTTTTTTAAACTTCTTTGAAAGATAATTTTTGTTAATACCGAAAATTTCCGCCAGTTTGTACCGGGTTAATTCTGACAGTTCTTGATCGTTCAAGGTTAAAACGTATTTGATGATTGATTCTGAGATATTGTTGTGTTTCATACACAATTCCCGTCATTGTTGCATTAAATAATGAATTTTTCTGTGTATATCATCTTAACTATTATAGATTCTTTCTTATTAAAATAAAGCCCCCAAAATGTCACCTATACTACATGTTATAATTTTGCCCTTAAAGCCCTATATATCTACAAAATACAGTTCGGTTTATAAAAAGGGAAAGATAAAAAGGTTGGGGAAACCTGCTGTCTACGTGCATATGCAAATAAAGTGACATTTTGGGGGCTTGTTTTTCCCAATCATTGTCGTTTATCATATAGTGTAAAACATAACGGTTTTAGAGACGTTTTTTCTAAAAGCGGACGGCGTCCGCAGTCCATTAGGGGCAGTTCAATGAGCATATTAAATCCGACAAAAGCTGGTTTTGTCCGATGCTAATTTTGCAATGCTCCGGTTGACCCCAAAGTTTGTTTTTTCAGCAAACTTTCACGAAGTATTAGTAAAAAATGGCCGCCCAATGTTGAAAGTGCGGTTATAACAGGAATAGTGGTTAACATAGCATTTAAAATGCGTACATTTTTGTATGCAGGGATAAAAATAAAAGCCCTGACCGGCGGGAGCCTACCCGGGGCTTAACTCCGCGGGATTCCCCCTACGGAGAGTTTTTCCAACGAAAACCCAGACAGGAGGTAAGACATGTCTAAAAAAATCCAGAACCTGACCGGTAGACAGGTGATTATCCGCCTCAGCAGCGGCCAATCCCTGTTTATCGGCCCGGGAGGCGTATCAAATGAAATCCCGGATAAGGAGCTGCGGGATAACACCATGGTGAATAAACTCCAGGCTAAGCGTGTTATTCGAGTACTCCCGGTGGAAGCTAAGGTGGCAGACATAAGTGCACAGGCACACACCGGGGAGGCAAAAAGCGGTGCCGGTTCGTCCTCCGCAGTGGAGGAAGAGACCGGAACAATAGAAAAAAACAAAAAAAAAACCAAAACGAAAGGAGGTAAATAATGGCAAATGTAACCTACCCAGGAGTTTATATGGAAGAAATTTCCAGCGGGGTGCGTCCCCTGGCTGCAGCAAGTACTTCCACCGCTGCCTTCGTCGGGCTTACCGAAAAGGGGCCTACCGATGGAGTCGAGCGTATCACCAATTGGACCGAGTATCAAAAACATTACGGCATCTTTATACCGGGAAGTTACCTGGCTGAAAGTGTTTTCCAGTTTTTTAACAATGGCGGCAGCCAGTGTTACATCGTAAGGGTAACCAGGACGGATGCAGCAGCAGCCGCTGTTACCGTACAAAATCGTGAGGCCACCCCGGCAGATGCGATAACTTTTTCCGCCAAAAATGAAGGCGCATGGGGTAATTCATTACACCTGCAAATCGAGGACGGCACCGATGACTCGGCCAACACCTTTAAGGTAAGTATAAGGATCGCGGAACCCGGGACCGACTCTGAAGAGATAAAGGATACCGACCCCCGCGAAGTGTTCGACAACCTCAGTATGGACACGGCATCCCGGGATTACGTGATGACCGTCATCAACAATCGATCCTCACTGTTGAGTGCGGTGGTGCTTTACGACCCCAAAACCCAGCCGGATCTGACCAACCCGGACCTGCGACCGGCGAAAACCACCGATGTCATTCCATTAGCGAACGGGACAGACGGAGAAGCAGCACTGAATGAAACGAGCTACAGTTCTGAGTTTACCCGGCTCGATACCATAACCGACTTCAGTTTGCTGGCCGTACCGGGCATCGGCACGACAATCATGATGGATGCAGGAATGACATATTGCAGTAATCGAAACCTGCAGGATGTGTTCTACATCGGGGAAATGTCGCAGGATGAAGACATCCCGGCGGAAGCCGAAGCCTTCCGGGGTTCCATTGCCTCGCCCAATTCGTACGGAGCCGTATATTATCCCTGGATCAAAGCTCTCGACCCATCGGGCAAATCGAAGGAACCGGTACTGCTGCCGCCATCGGGTTATATCGCCGGGTTATTTGCCCGCATAGACTCCGACCGGGGTGTCTGGAAAGCCCCGGCCGGGACCGAAGCCACACTCAGCGGTGCAGTGGGCTTAGCCTCTATATTGACCGACGTGCAGCAGGGCAATCTCAATCGCATCAATGTTAACTGTATCCGCCGTTTTGTCGCATCCGGGATTGTCACCTGGGGTGCGCGAACCGTAACTTCCGACCCCGAATGGACTTATGTACCTGTGCGTCGCATGGCCATAATGCTGCGGGTCAGCATCTATAACGGCCTCCAGTGGGTGGTATTCGAACCCAATGATGAAGACCTATGGGGTCAGATACGACTGAATCTCAACTCCTTCATGATGACCCTATTCCGTAAAGGGGCCTTTCAAGGTTCGTCGGCCTCCCAGGCATTTTTCGTTAAATGTGACGCAGAAACCACCACCCAGGATGACATCAACCTGGGTATCGTCAATGTCCTGGTGGGCTTTGCTCCCTTAAAACCGGCAGAGTTCGTAGTAGTCAAGATCAGCCAGAAAGCCGGGCAGGCTTCATAAGGAATAAGGAGAAATTAAAATGGCAAAATTTTCAGTAAACTCAGAACGGTTCGATCCCTACCGCAACTTTAAGTTCAAGATAAAATGGGATGGACAATATGTGGCGGGCTTGAGTAGGTGCAGCGCCCTGAAAAAAAGCACCGAATCCGTGGAGTGGCGTGAAGGCGGCGATCCGAGTACCGGTCACAAACTACCGGGCAAAACCTCATATGATGCTATTACACTGGAAGCAGGCGTCACCCATGATACCACTTTTGAAAAATGGGCCAATGCGGTCAATAACTTCCAGGGCGATGCGGACATGTCCTTGAAGAATTTTCGCAAGGATGTCACCATCGATGTCTTCAACCTGCAGGGCACGAAGGTCTTAGCCTATAATGTCTTTAACTGCTGGGTCTCCGAATACCTGGCCCTGCCCGAACTCGATGCCTCGGGCAATGCCGTCATGATCCAGACCATTAACCTGGAAAACGAAGGATGGGAACGCGATACTTCGGTCACAGAACCCACAGAAACCTAAAGAATTAAAAATTAGCCGCAGCGCGGCACCCACTTAAGATTCGAAATGGTTCTTTCCAGCTAAAGGATTCTTTTAAACATAGGCAAAAAAAATTCCTATACATTTTGAATTATAAACGGAAAGCGGTCCGCCCGTTGGGCGATTTTATTATCCGCCTTCGGCGGACCTTTTCCATCGATCATTTATAATTTATAGTTAACAATTTATAATTGTTCTAATTGTCTCCCTTTTCGTGCCCTTCGTGGTGAAAAAATGGAAAAATGAACAAAGAGATGACAAATACGATAACAGTAAAAATACCCGGCGGTTATAAAGATGAAGCCGGTGGACTGCACCGTGAAGTGGAGTTACGGGGTCTTACCGGTAGAGAAGAAGAGTTGTTGGTGCAAAGCAATGGGCAGGACAGTGATCAGGTCATTACAGTCCTGCTTACGCGATGTATGCAGCGGTTGGGTGAAATACGGCCCGTCCCGGTAGAAATCGTAAGCGGGCTTAATACGGTGGACAGGCACTACCTGGTGCTCAAGCTGCGGGAAATGACCTTTGGGGAAAAGGTACAGGCAACGGTATCTTGTACCGGGGCGGCGTGTGGAGAGAAAGTGGACATCGATTTTTCTTTGCAGGATTTAGCCCGAGAGCTATCTCCCGGACCAGTTGTCCTGCCCCTGGAAATGGAGATCGTTTGTGCGGAATGTGGTAAGGAGTTTAGTTATCCTTTCGATCTTTACGGTTTCTTTCTCGATGAAGTGCGGAAAGGGATCGAGTTCCTCTACCGGGAGGTACATTTATTGGCTTATCATTATCATTGGAGTGAACAGGAGATATTGGCAATGTCGCGGCAGAAGCGGCGTATGTATATCGAGATATTGGCCGATGAAATCGAACGCATGAATGAATCCGGAGCTTCTTTTTTGCCCCCCGGTGGTTTCGGTTATCCGGGATTACCCCCCATGTCCGGTATGGCACCGGACCACGAGGGAAATCACGAATTGCAAAGCCCCAATTACAAACAAATTCCAGGTTCCGAATCACAAGAACCACACAAAGATCGAACCGTTATTAACCGCGAAGAACAGGAACCACAGGCGCCCCCACGTGGCAGCCGGGCCGAAAGCCTCAAGCCTCAAGTCGAAAGCGACACACATGGAGCCTCAAGCCTCAAGCCACAAGAAGAAAGCGACAAGCCTCGGACCGCGAGAGAAAAACCGAAAGACAAAAGCCGGGAGTTAAGAGACAATATGTATCCGGTAGTAGAAACGATCATACCGGGAGGGTCGAGCTTTCCACATCCTTCGTCTCCCAGCGCTCACTCAAGCCACAAGACGGAAGCCGCAAGCCACAAGACGGAAGCAGAAAACGACGCGCATCGAGCAGCGAGCCACAAGCCACAAGACGGAAGCAGAAAACGACGCGCATCGAGCAGCGAGCCACAAGCCGCAAGCCGAAAGCTGCAAGAGGAAAACGATAAGCATCGAGCAGTAAGCCATAAACCGCAAGCCAAAAGCCGGGAACTAAGCGACGAGGAAAGCGACACGCATCGAGCAGTAAGCCAGAAACCGCAAGCCAAAAGCCGGGAACTAAGCGACGAGGAAAGCGACACGCATCGAACCGCAAGCCACAAACCCCAAGCCAAAAGCAAGGACAGAAAAGAAAAAGATGACGGACAATCGTATTCTATCGAACCTACCCCGCGCACTGTCGATAATAGGGATCAGGAAATTCCCGGCCAGGCCGCAGTTCACGATCCACAGCCAGCATCACACAGCCAGCACCCCACAGCCCACATCCCGCATCCCGCGGCAAGCTTCAAACAGCAAAATGCAAAAGAAAATCTTGAAGAAATAAATCGAGAACTTTCAGCAGCAGTATCTATAAAGCCGGGAGAACACGGCTCTCCTCATCATTCACCACGCGGCGCTCATCATCCTGATTCTGCCGTGCCTTTATCGGGTAAGAATCCTGTTTTTTCGCAAAAACTTTCTAAACGTGAGGAAGGCGATTCACCTATACTCATGGGCAGCGGAGCCGCCCCCGCCTCTGTGCCGTTATCGGGAGAGAATCCTGTTTTTTCGCAAAAACCTTCTAAACATAAGGAAGGCGATTTACCTATACTTATGGGC
>JAGLSW010000339.1 GCA_023135565.1 Candidatus Aminicenantota bacterium
CAGGTTGGAGTAAACCTGGAAACCGCGGTGAAAACCATAATGGTCGCTCACAAACCCGCCGCCGGTAAAAGCAGCGGTCACAAAACCGTTCTTTTGGAATACTTCGGCAAGCAAGGGGTAGTCAGTTAGGATTTTATCTTCCGGGGCCGTCACTTTGTGGCCCACTAAGTCCTTGCCGCTGAACAGGGAGACATGAGCCGGCAGCGTCCAGGAAGTAGTAGAAAAAGCATTGTTAAAAACCACGCCCTCTGAAGCCAATTTTTCCATAACCGGCGTTGTTTTGCGTTTGTAACCGTATAAAGAAGTGGAATCCCGGCGCAGGGTATCGAGCACGATGACCACGAACACCCGCGGGGCCTGCTTCACGCGGGTAAAGCGGGGATTCACCCAGGCGCCGACGCCTTTGCCGCCGGTCTCGAAAAGGATATCCACGCCCTCCTCGAAAGAATCTTCTATTTGGACGCTGCCCCGGTAGAATTGTAATTTGTCAAAATAGCCGCTGTAGAGCTTTATTTTCCTTTTTTTATTTGTAATGAAAATCCGGTAAAAGAGTTTCGACCCGGCGGGATTATAGATCGAAAAATCGAGTTTTTTTTGTTTTAAGGAACCGGCTTTGTAAAGAATCCTGGAATTGTCTACAGCAAAAAGCGCCTGTAGGGAAACGCCGCGGTCCCTGACCCGGCCCCGCCATTTGCCCTGCGGAAAAAAAATATTGATTTGATCTCTTTTAAAAACTGTATTTAAGTTTGTGTTTGTTACTAAAGCGGTGAATCTCTCTTCCGCCTTTTTAGGCATTTCGAAGAGCAAGTCCGCGGCCATTATGTTGGAGCCGGTGGTTTCCCGGTTATTGCAGTTACACAGCACGACCAGCGCCGCCGCGATTATCAATAATAAGATTATAGTTAATTTTTTTTTCTTTATCGTTTTCATTTTCGGTTTCCCGTTTCTTTTTTTTAGAGGTAGATTATACCACATTTGAACCCAAAGCCCCAGCTTCTAAACCACGTGGGCAGGGGTTGAGCCGC
>JAGLSW010000034.1 GCA_023135565.1 Candidatus Aminicenantota bacterium
AGGTTCTGACCCGCCGGAGGCAAGGTGTTATGAACGCAGAAGCATTGAAATTGTATGAAGAACTAAAAAAGAAGGGCTTAGACCCTCAGAAAGAGCAGCGGATATTAGCCGAATTAAAAGAAGCTAAACCCCACGGGATCGCTCCACCTCCTGGTATAAGGCACATCTACGAATACAATGATTTGCAGCAATTGCAGGACACCGGCGGCATAGACAGCCCTTACACCGCGCATTTGCGTTCCATGGACGATCTATTGGAGCGGGACAAAAAAAGAGAGAAAGACGGTTTCCCCCGCAAAATAAAGGTCGGCAAATTGGTGCGGCCCAGCAAGAACGGCAAAGACAAGTTGGTAGTCGTACCCACTACCGTAGAAGAAAAATTCATCCACCACAGCATACCCGAAGATGAAGAGGAGACCGGGGAAGGCCGGGCAGCCGGGGGTTCGGGTGCAGGAGAAGAAGGCGAAGTCATCGGCGAACAGCCTATCCAGCAGCCCGGAGGAGCCGGGGCCGGGGGCGCCGGTCAGGGAGAAGAAGGCTCTCATGAGATAGAATCCAACGCTTACGACTTAGGCAAAATACTAACCGAACAATTCGAGTTACCCAACCTCAAAGATAAAGGAAAAAAGCGTTTTTTCCGGCGTTACACCTATGATCTGACAGACAAGCACCGCGGTTTCGGGCAGGTTCTCGATAAGAAAGCCACCTTGAAAAAGATCGTAGAAACCAATATTAGTCTCGGCCGCCTGCCGGATATCGGGAACATCGACACCACTAAGTTTTTGGTTTCCCCGGCGGACAAAATCTACCGCATCTTATCGAAAGAAAGGGACTATGAATCCCAGGCCATCGTATTTTTTGTGCGCGACTATTCCGGTTCCATGTCCGGGAAACCCACCGAATTGGTCGCAGCCCAGCATGTGATGATCTACAGTTGGCTGCTTTATCAATATGACCGGCAGGTGCAGTCGCGCTTTATTCTCCATGACACCGGGGCCAAAGAGGTGCCCGATTTTTACACTTATTACAACTCCAGGGTGGCCGGAGGAACCAAAGTGGCCGCGGCTTTCCGTTTAGCCAACGAGATCGTGGAGAAGGAGAGTTTAGCCCGGGACTACAATATTTACGTTTTTTACGGCACCGACGGCGACGACTGGGATACCGACGGCAGGGAATCCCTCCCGGCGATCGAGCAGATGTTGACTTATGTCAGTCGGTTGGGAATAACTGTTGCCCGGCATTCTTACAGCACCGGTTCTCTCACCGACTTAGAAAAGTATTTGAACAAATCGGGCCTGCCGGAGAAGCAGGACACGGAACTTCGTTTAGACACTATTAAAGAAGATGCGGACGAAGCCCGCCTGATCGATGGCATAAAAAAACTAATATCGGAATAACATGAAAAAGCACTATTTTTACCACGAAGGACACGAAGGGCACGAAGAAATGGGTGCAGCGCAGCCACCCCGGGAGCAGTGCCGAGGGAAAAGCGGCCCACAGATTACACAGATTTACACAGATAAGGGGCGCCGCTCCCGGTATATGTCCTATTCGTCCTATGCTATTTGCCGGGGCTGGAGCTGTCCTCCCCCCGGGAGGCAATAAATGGAACTGGTTAACCAACATACCAAAAAGATCATGGAAGGCTGCAAAGAGCGGGCCCGGGCAGTGGGACTCCGTTTCGAAGACGAAACCCTGGAATACATCGTTACCAACCGCGATTTGCTGGAACTAAGCCCTAAAGTGATGATCCCCACCCTGTACGACTACTGGGTGCACGACGTGGAAGTACTAAAAGAAAAAGGCAAATACGAACTCTATCCCCACAATCCCTACGAAACCGTAATCAACACCCACCCGGCTATCTCTTTTTACAACGACAACAACCCCGACTGGCTCAATGTGATGATTTTTTACCACGTCCTGGGGCACATTGATTTTTTCCAAAGCAACGCCTATTACCGCCATACCTGGGACTACGATTTTGCCGGGAAAGCCCTTTCGGACAAGCGGCTGATCGCCAAACTGCGTTCGGAACACGGGCGCTGGGTGGATTACATTATCGAATTCGTTCGGGGTATCGACAACATGGTGGGCTACTACGACACCCTCTCCGGCCTGAGCCGCCCCAGCACCGGGAAAGCGAAAAAACGTTTAGATTTTTATTTCGATGTGTTCCTGCAGGAGAATAAAAAAGTCTCCACCCACGAATATGTCAAAGAGGTGGAAAGATATAACCGCCTATCGAAAGAATTCGCCGCACAGGCGGAAGAGGCGTTTTTCTCGGAAGTGGAACACAAAAACCCCGAATTCCAGTCGCTCTATAAAAAAAACCAAAAAAAGAAAAAAACCGGCAAAGTCGATATTATCCAATTTATAGCTGAAAATTCCGATTTCTTAAACAAAGAAGAGAATAAATGGGCAAAATCGGTGGTAGAGGTGGTGCGGGACACCGGGCTTTTTTTTCAACCGCAAATCCGCACCAAAATCATGAACGAAGGCTGGGCCAGCTACTGGCACGAACGCCTCTTCTTAGCGGATGAGCGTATCAAAGACCACGAAGTGGAGTACGCCCGGGTCAATGCCGGGGTCACCAGTATGCCCCGCGTCGGTCTGAACCCCTATGCTTTAGGTCTGAGACTTTTCGAGTATGTGGAAGAGATGGCCGATAAAGGAAAATTGTCTTTTAAATTTCAACGAATCGCCGATGACCGGCAGCGCCGGCACTATGACGCAGATACAGGCACAGGAAAAGATATGATTTTCCAGGTGCGGGAGAATCTCTGCGACTACCTGATGGTAGTTAATTTTTTAGATCAAGATTTTGTCAACAAACACAAACTTTTCGTGGCCGGCAAACGCTTAAACCTGGAACGCATGGTGTGGGAGTATTACGTAAAAAGCAGGAAAGCGGAAGACTACCGGCAGATGATTTTAGATTCGCTGTATCACCCGCCCTACATCGAAGTAGACCGGGAAAAAACCGCCGCAAACGGCACCCTCTACTTAGTTCATCATTTTGAAGGCAAACCCCTTTACAGGGATTTTGTCCCCAACACCATGCTGGGCATCGAATACCTCTGGGGCGGCCCGGTAAAATTAGAGACCACGGAATTAGTCAAATCAAAAGATAAAAAAGAAATAAATGAACACCGGATGCTCTATACCATGGAAAAGAAAAAATTTTCCTTTAGAAACCTGTAAGAGAGTGGCAATTATGGTAAAAGAAACGATAAAAAACGCCGTTACGAAATTAAACCGGGACATGGAAGCCCGTGAAAAACTCAAACCCGTACATTTCGAGAAATTCCTGGCACTCCTGGCCGAAAATCCGCGGGCCATGATTCGCAGTGTTTTCCAGGTTTTCCATGACATGATGGTCCATTACGTGGGCGAAGGCTTCGACGAATATCCCGACGACCCCGAATCCATCGGCTTTGTTTTTTATGACTGCACTTCGCTGTTAGCGGAAGGCACGGACCGCCCTTTCTTCGCCGACCGCTTGTTCGCCAACCGCCTGGTCAACCTGGCCAAAGCGCTGCGCCAGGGCGCCCAACAAAATAAAATTTACATTTTCGAAGGGCCTCCCGGCTGCGGCAAGAGTACTTTTCTCAATAACCTGCTGCAAAAATTTGAAATCTACGCCAATACCGAAGCCGGTTTGCGTTATGAAACCGTGTGGCGTTTAGACCGTAAATCCTTAGGCGCCGTTCTCGAAGACGAAACCATTCCCGTTTTTGAAAGCATGAACGAAGGGGACGAGGACTTCGCTAAAGCGGGTCCTTTTCAGCGCCGCTTCGCTTTTATCCGCGAAACAGACGATTACGTAGAGATACCCTGTCCCAGCCACGATAACCCCATCTTAATGATTCCCAAATCTTCCCGCCGCGAACTCTTCGACACCCTCTTCAAAAACGACAAATTCAAATGGAAACTTTTTACCGAAAAAGAGTACCAGTGGGTATTCAGGGACAGCCCCTGCACCATTTGCAGTTCTATTTATAAAGCCCTGATGGGCAAGGTGGACGATGCTTCTAAGGTGCTGAAAATGCTCTACGCCCAGCCCTACAATTTCAACAGGAGATTGGGAGAAGGCATCACGGTCTTTAATCCCGGCGACAAACCGCTGCGCCGCAGCGTACTGACCAACGAAATGCTGCAGCACCGTTTAGACGGGCTTTTCAAAGACAGCAACCGGGTGCATTATATTTTTTCTACTTTTGCCAGGACCAACAACGGCATCTACGCCCTGATGGACATCAAATCCCACAACACCGGCCGTTTGATAGAGCTTCATAACATCATCAGCGAAGGAGTGCACAAAGTAGAACACATCGAAGAAAACGTGCACTCCCTTTTCCTGGCCCTGATGAACCCCGAAGACAAAAAGAACATCGCCGACATTCAATCCTTTTTAGACCGCATCCAATACATCAAGATTCCCTACGTATTGGACATCCGCACCGAAGTGGAAATATACCGCAATATTTTCGGCAAGCATATAGACGCTAATTTCCTACCCAAAGTGCTGCATAATTTTGCCCGGGTGATTATTTCGTCGCGTTTAAAGGAGAAATCGGAGGCTTTATTAGAGTGGATTATAGACCCTAAAAAATACGCACTCTACTGCGACAAAAACCTGCAGCTCCTGAAAATGGAGATATACACCGGTAACATCCCCGCCTGGTTGAGCGAAGACGATCTCAGGGCCTTTACCGCCAAAGTACGCAAAAAAATCATCGGGGAATCGGAATTTGAAGGAGAGAGGGGCTTTTCCGGCAGGGACTCCATCAAAATTTTCCACGATTTTTTCTCTACCTATGCCAGTGAAAAGAAACTTATCACCATGTCCATGCTGAAGGGTTTTTTTGAAAAAATCGCCAAAGAGCACCCCGGGCTTATCCCGGCTGGGGTTCTCGATTCCCTGTGCCGGATGTACAACTATAACATCCTGCAGGAGGTGAAAGAAGCCCTCTACTATTACAATCAAGAAAAAATATCGGCGGACATCCAGGACTATCTTTTTGCAATCAATTTCGAACCCGGGGCCGCAGTGAAGTCTGTTTATACCGGCAAAAAGCTCCACATCAGCGAGGATTTTTTCAAGTCTATCGAAACTTACCTGTTAGGCGAAAAAACCGATGAAAAAACCCGCCGCTCTTTCAGGCACGACACGCAGAAAGAGTATACTTCCGAAACTTTGACCCGGGAAATAATGATCGACAATAAACCTATTACCAAAACGGAGCTTTATGATTCGCTGTTAGAGAGGTATACTTATAACCTTAAAGAAAAAGTCCTGGACCCCTTTCTCGAGAATGAGAATTTCAGGAGAGGTATTAAGGATTACGGCACTGAATCGTTCAAAACTTATGACCGGCGCATAAAGGAAGATATTACTTATTTGATAACCAACCTGACCGATAAGTTCCGTTATACTGAGAAAGGGGCAAAGGAAGTATGTATTTACGTAGTGGACAACGATTTGCCCAAACAGTTCGCCAGGACGTAGACAGCTTTCAGCCTCAGCCTATGAGCCGCTTCGCGGCAAAAGTCAACGGCAGCCGTTTATTGTGTATAAAAACGTATCGCTCATTAAAAGTTTTGCAGGGGTGCAGGGGACAGTTTTTCAAAAGAGTCCCCTGCCCGCCGGAGGCAAAGTAATTTTATAGTAGGCTAATAAATACCGCCCCTGTTATGCAGTATTGAATAATGATGCCCGTTTTTGATCTCGAATATAGTTTTACGATTAGCTTAGTTATGTTATAATACTTATATGGATAAACGAAAAAAAACAAGAGGCATATTAGTTTTGAAAGACCATTGTGACGCTGCTGAGATTGATTTTGAATTGGAATACCTGCTCTCATTATCTATCGGTCAGAGATTTCGTTTAATGGAGAATAAAAGCCGGGAAATGGTATATTTATTAGAGCAAAATGGACACAGAAGGCCTGCTGAAATTATTAAACGCAAATAATGTCGATTATGTGATTATAGGAGCGACGGCATTCCCGGTGCATGGGTATGCTCGCGCCACGTTGGATATTGACATTTTTGTAAGACCTGAATTGGAAAACATCAAGAGAGTAAAGAAGGCCTTGATGGAATTCGGTTATGATTTAACCGATATCAGCTACCGTGATTTATTGAATAATAAATTGCTGATCCGGCAGTATATTGTCGCGACCGACATCCACCCGTTTGTAAAAGGTGTTACATTTGAAGAAACCTGGAAAAACAAGATCGTGTCTAAGTTCGGTGGTACGGATGCTTTTTTTCCTGCACTCGATGATATAATAAAGATGAAAGAGGCCGCGGGCCGCAGCAAGGATTTAGAGGATTTAAAATTTTTGAAGAGGATTAAGGAGCTTAAGGGCAAAGGAAGTGTAGATATGACAAAGCCTGATACGAGATC
Organism: Candidatus Aminicenantota bacterium; assembly: GCA_023135565.1. Taxonomy (GTDB): domain Bacteria; phylum Acidobacteriota; class Aminicenantia; order UBA2199; family UBA2199; genus JAGLQA01. The sequence continues at coordinate 6,419 of JAGLSW010000034.1, forward strand.
GAAGACAAAACCCGGCTCACAGCTTAAGGACAGCCGTGAAATACTGGCCCGGGCCATCCACGAAAAATACGTAAAAGATCAAAAAGCAAAAGGAGAAACCCCGGCAGACAATCCCTCCCTGGTTTCCTGGGAAGATTTACCCGGAACTCTAAAAGAGTCGAACCGCCGCCAGGTTGACCTCATGGAAGAGAAGTTAAAAACCATAGGATGCTGTATCGCGCCGGCCGGTAGTTTAGCAAGCGCCCCGGCAGAGTTCACTGCCGAAGAAATCGAAAGCATGTCTATAATCGAGCATCGGCACTGGGTGGAAGAACGTACCAAAAACGGCTGGAAATACGGCCCCGTGAAAGATGCGGAAAAAAAGGAAAATCCCTGGCTGATTCCCTGGGAGGAACTGCCTGAAGCCGAAAAGGAGAAAGACAGGAACCCGGTTCGAAGAATGCCTGTTATTCTTGCTAAGGCAGGTTTTCAAATTTTTCGTCTAACGAAAGCGGGAGAGTAAAAAAGGAGATTGTAGATGGAAAAATCAAAATCGGACTCTAATTTAACGAAAAGTCACCGTCCTATCAAGCATTTTTGGAATAATTACCAATGGATGGAATGGATGGTGATAATAATCCTGGCGGCCGTTGTATATTTTTTAGGTTTATGGGGATTTGCCAATCTCTTTTCAGAAATGAAGGAAACCGTCTCGCCACTGGACATTTGTTACCGTGGGATACAGCTTTTCTTACTTGGCCTTGATCCGGCTTTTAAGTGTTTGAATTGGCAATTAGAAGCAGCAAGGTGGCTTGCTCCGGCGATTGCCGGTTATACTGCATTTAAAGCTTTGACTGTCATTTTTCGTGAACAATGGCAATTAATCCGGCTGCCTTTTTTAAGCAAACATATCATTATCTGCGGCCTGGGAAGCAAAGGACTGCTTATGTCCCAGAGGTTTATAGAAGAAGGCCATAAAGTAGTGGTGATAGAGAACGATGAAAATAATGAAAGCCTCGCTCAATGCCGCAAGAACGGCGCAATCGTATTAATAGGAAATGCGATGGATGAAGAAACACTCCTCAAAGCTCGCCTGGAAAAAGCGGAACATATGTTCTGTGTCTGCGGCGATGATGGTATTAACGCCGATGTGGCCTCCTATGCCTGTGACCTAATCAGGGGTGGGGGAAATAAAACATTGGTATGTAAAGCCCTCATCTCGGACCCGCGGTTTTGCCATTTACTCAAAGAACGGGAATTCGAGTTGGTAAAAGAGGGTGAAGAAGGATCCAGGTTGGAATTTTTCAATCTATTCGACTACGCTGCAAGAGCCATGATAGATGATTCTCTCCTTTTTGAAAAGAGCATGGGAGCGAATAGACCTGTACCTCATGTTCTTATCGTAGGCGCGGGAAAATTGGGAGAAAGCCTGATCGTTCATGCCGCCAGGAAATGGATGGGATTAGAAAAGAAACCGGCCCGGAAATTTAAGATTTCTATAGTTGACAAAGCCGCAAGAGAAAATGGAAAATTATTCGAGCATCGTTATCCGCAGTTGACGAAATTATCTGATCTCACCCCCTTGCAAATGGACATTCACTCGAAAGATTTTGAAGAGGGGAGTTTTCTTTTTAATTTTCGTCTTTTTTCTAAAAGGAAATGTGATATTAGTATTATTTATGTGTGTCTCGATGACGATTCCTTTGCTTTGTCTACTGCTTTAGTACTGCATCAACTACTCAGGGAATATGATATCCCTATAGTCGTGCAAATGGACCGGGAGGGAGGGTTGGCCTCCCTGGTTGAGGGCAAATTTCACGGTCTTGCCCGGGTAGACGCTTTCGGTTTTCTGGACAGCGTTTTAAAACCGGGCCTGCTATTTCACGGCACCAATGAAATCCTGGCCCGTGCTATCCACGCCGATTATCTAAAAAAGGAATTGGCAAAAGGGGAAGTCCTCGACAATAAACCGGCCTTAGTGCTTTGGGATAGATTGCCGGGATATCTCAAAGAATCGAACCGGCAGCAAGCCACTCAGATGAGTAAAAAACTGGATGCTATCGATTGCCACATCGTGCCCATGACCGGTTTGGCGCCAAAACCGGTTAAGTTCACTGACGCTGAAATTGAAAAAATGGCAGAGATGGAGCATGAACGCTGGATGAAAGAAAAACTGGACGATGGCTGGAAATATGGCGTCAAGAAAGATCCAGTAGAGAAGACGCATCCCTGCATAGTGGGGTGGGATGAGAAAAACGAAAACGGGAAAAACAAACTATCGGAAGCAGAAAAGGACAAGGACAGGGCTGCTGTTCGTGGGATGCCGAATTTCCTGGCCGAAGCCGGTTTTGAAATCCACCGCCGGGGGAAAAAATAGAAGGCGGTGAGATATATTATGGACTACTGCTTATTTGAAAAACTGGAATTTACGACGGTAATTATACAAATAATTTTTTATATATGCTATAATTACGGAGATGTTGAGAACAGTTAAAATTTTGAAAGGTGAAAGCAATGAAAAAGATATTTTTCTCTTATAATTTCAAAGACAAGGATATTGTATCGGGATGTTATTCGGTCCTGGCGAATCAAACAGGTTGTGAGTTATTTTTTTTTGATAAAATGGTGCTTGAAGGAAGCTGGAAGAAAGATGTAAAAAAGGCAATCCAGGAGTGTGATTACTTTGTTTTGTTCATGGGGGAAGAATACGGAAAAACCCAGGAAAAGGAAGTGGAAATTTTTGAAAAGAGATATCCCGACCTGGGAGAAAGATTTATTGCCGTTGAGTTGTTAACCTATGATTCAAATAAATTCGATTTGTTACCTCCGAGCAGAAACATCGTTAAATTAGAGAAAGATGCAGCGAAGAAACCGGAAGTTCTCTCATGTATGAAGGAATTAGTAGAAAGATGTATCGGGTTAACATTTAATTTTTTTGACGATCTGCCATCCAACCCTCATCTCTTTGATTATGAAAAAACGATTATTGATTTTTATATAACCAAAGAAAAATTATCTAAATTAAAGATCGAGAAAAAAATCGATAATATCGATGAACTTCCCGATGAAGAAATAAACGAAATCTTTAGCCAGATCAGCGCTCAATCTGATGATGTGCCGGAAATAACACCAAAACAAAAAAAAGAAAAGATAAGAGAAAAATACAACTATCTTCATAATAAGCTATTGGGCGGCTGCCCGCCCAAATGGCCCACGCTCGATCTCAAACAAGAGGATTTGAAAACAAACGAGATTAACGAATTTGGGAAATTTAGGTCCCACAGCGCCTGTGTCGTGGCTGCCGCGCTTTCAAAATACCACCAGGACCCGAATTTTTGTATGAAAAAAAGTAAATTTGTATTCCCGGAAGCTGGCCCCCGCGAAAAATTATATTTCCCCAAATATTCAAGAAATATACCATTTAGGGTTGGGGTACTTGTTTCCGGCGGCATTGCCCCGGGGATAAATGCCGTGATCGACGGGATAACCCAGAGACATTATAAATATTTCGAAACAGAACAAAATAGAACCTTAGAAATATGGGGATTGAAAAATGGTTTCCAGGGATTCGGAGACTTTCCTGAAAGCAAATACATACTCAAGCACAAAGAGGATGAGGCAAATAGAAGCAACTTACTGGTCACATCGAATCATGTGAATGAAGGCGGGTCTATATTGGGCACTTCACGTTATGAAGCGTTATTATCCGGTGAGAAAAGAATGGAGACACTTGGAAAAATTGTTGAAAAGTTAAGAAGTAATCACGTTCGCATCCTGTATATTATCGGGGGAGACGGCAGCATGAAAGCAGCCCATGCCTTATCTTATATCGCAAAAGAAAAATTTGAAACCTCCAACTGGAACCTATCGGTCATAGGAATTCCCAAAACCATGGATAACGATATCCTCTGGGTATGGCAAACCTTCGGTTTTTTATCGGCCGTGGAAAAAGCAAGGGAATTTATCGACCACCTAGCAGTTGAAATCAAATCCAATCCCCGCCTGGGGGTAGTGCAGCTCTTCGGTTCCGATTCCGGTTTTGTGGTCAGCCACGCTATCCTGGCCAGCAGGACGGGAATTTGTGATGTGGTACTGATCCCGGAGGTCCCTTTCAGTATGAAAATTCTACAAGAAACGATTCTAAGAAAATTTATTGAAAA
>JAGLSW010000340.1 GCA_023135565.1 Candidatus Aminicenantota bacterium
CCCAAAACTTTTCATGAGCGATATGTCCAGGAAAAAATTAACCGTTTTACGCAGGCTGCACACAGGTTCTCGCATTCTTTTTAAAAAGCATCGAAATCCAAAGACTGGAAAAGAATCTTTTTGCCGGTCAGGCTGCGCTTGCGTCCACTTAAATCTTTAAATACTACATTCAATGGCGACTGCCTTAACCAGCCGGGCAAATTGAAATATAACGACTTACCCCAGTCGATCTGCGGGTCTATGCCGATCCAGAGAGTTAAAGGCAAACCGAACTTCCCCCTGCCGGAGACAGCCTCCCCTACTTCTTGCGCCGCGAAATTGCCAAGAAGGGTTTTGAAGCCGGGTTTGCCCGAGGGGGTGAAAACAGCGCAATTGCCGCGTTTTTCTTTTTTCCAGTACAGGGGCCCGGGTCTTTTCAATCTCCAGGCCAGGCTCTCTTTATCCCATAACACTCTAAAATCATAATCTGCGAAGCCGTTCTTTTTTTTCCTGGTCGGACCGGTGCCGATGCGGGCGTCCAAAGTAGCGGATAACTCCATGCCCCGGGCTTTCACCGAATAAGGCGTGCTGTTGCGATTGGCAATACCGATGGCGAATGTATGGCCCAGGTCATAACCGAGACCTTCCATCCGGTTTGCCACTTCTGCTGAAAGCCCTTTGCGGCGGTGCTCTTTGACTGTCATAAAATTGACTTGCAGCAGCCAGGTTTCTTCTTCACCCAATATGAACGCCCGCTGCGGCACGGCAGCGCCATGGGAGACCAATTCCCCGTCGAAAAACACATCGCACCCCACGGCTTTGCCTACGGGATTTTCGGCGTACTGCCATTTCACATACTCGAAAGTAAACAGGTCGGGGCGTTTATAATGCCTACTCAAAAATTCACTGTAAAGTTTCAGCGTTTGATCATCAAACTGTAACGGTTTATAAGTATATTCTGTCATAGGCCAATTCTACAAAAATCTATCGCTAATGTAAAGCCTGCGGCGCGGGGGGAAGTATCGTGGTAAGTGTTCAGTTTTGGAAAAAGAAAAATTCAAAGCTTTTTTAGGGGGCTTTTCGCTTTTTTAAACAAAAGTTTAGTTCAAACTTTTTCAAAAGTTTGGCCCCCGGCAGGGCCGCCGGAGGCAAGA
>JAGLSW010000341.1 GCA_023135565.1 Candidatus Aminicenantota bacterium
TTTGGCCCCCGGCAGGGCCGCCGAAGGCAATCAATAATCGGGAAAAATGAGAGCGGCTTCTTTTTCTAAAGTTTTGTTAAGATATTGCTCTTTTAATAAAAGATACTGGATTTTCCCGTTGGCGGTGATGGGAATCGTTCGCGGTTCAACCAAATAAACCCGCCCGGGCCGGAACCCGAAGGTTTCGTTAAACTTTTGTACTATTTCTACTGTTAAGTTCATTAACTCATCTTTATTTTGTAATTGTGATTTTTTTAATTTCGCTTCGATAAAAACATAAACCTGCTCTCCTTCGGCCCGGCCCCGGTCGATGCCCACGGCAGCGGAACGGCGCACAAAAGGAAAAGCGTCTACCATTTCTTCTATCTCCCGGGCCGAGATGTTATAGCCTCCCTGGATGATAATATTCTTCTGCCTGCCAACGATAAAATAATCGCCGTCTTCATCCACATAGCCTAAATCGCCGGTTTTGATAAGGTTTTCCCCGGCAAATAATTCTTTCGCAGCTTCCGGGTTTCGATAATAGCCGCGGGTATTGGCTTTGCTTCGCACCAGGATTTCACCGATTTCACCGGGTTCCGCCGGGCGGTTATCTTGAACCACCTGTATCTCGACAGCGGGAAAAGGCGTACCTACTGAGACAAAACCCCGCTCATCGACTTTTACTTTTTTTCCCGGCGGCCAACTGCATACGCCGACGGTGGCTTCAGCCAGCCCATAAGCAGGCAGCATTACATTTTCGAGATTAAATTTCTTTTCGAACCGGCTAATTGTCGTAGAACGAACTGTTTCGGCTGCATTCAAGGCCACACGCAGGCTCGACAGATCGTAGTTCTCCGGGTCTCGCACATAAAGCAGGCACAGCCGGTAAGCAAAATCCGGGGCCGCGGTAAAAGTCGCTTTGTGATCGTTGACGGCTTTCAGCCAATTTTTGATATGGAGCAGGCCGGTGGGAAGCAGCGCCAGCCCGGCACCCAGGTAGAATGGCACCATGCTCATCAAAATCAAGCCCATGTCATGGTAAACCGGCAGCCAACTGACAAAGAAATCCTCTTTTGTGATTTCCATACCGGCTATCATCTGTTCGATGTTGGTCAGCAGGTTATGGTGGGTCAACTGTACACCTTTGGGATTGCCGGTGCTGCCGGAGGTAAATTGGATAAAGGAGACATCCTCCGGCACGATGCGCGGGAAAACGCTCTCCCCGGAACCTGGAAAATTCTCTTCTACAAAAAATACGGTTGAGTTATTTTTTTTTGCTCCCTGTTTTAGTGCACTGACTTTGTCGCCGGGAAAACTTTTAGAGATAAAAATAAACGCAGCATCGCAGAGGCGGGCTATTTTTAAAATGCGTTCGACTCCTGAACCGGGGAAAACCGGCACGGCAATGCCTCCGGCCCGCTGCACTCCATAAAAAACATAAAAAAACTCGCTGCTGTTGGGTATGACTGTCAACACGCAGTTTTTGGGTTTTAGTCCCCGGTCGAGCAGGAGAGCGGCGAAGCGGTTGATTTGCCGCCACAGGTTGCTAAATGTACAGGGGGAATTTTCAAAAGTAAAGGCTGTGCCGATAGGGTTATCCTGTGCGCGGTGTTCGAGCATTTCGATTAGTGTTTTGTTTTTTTGCAAAGCGCCTCCGGCGGCCAAAAACCTTTT
>JAGLSW010000342.1 GCA_023135565.1 Candidatus Aminicenantota bacterium
GTAGGGGACGCACATGTGCGTCCCGATAGTTCTCGCACACCCCTGGCAAGACTCGACCCCAGGATGCATCACACCGGTCAACAATAATACTTGCGGATAATTATTATGAACACAAAAAAATATCCGGGATATTTAAAAGGAGTTAAAACTATGAGAATGAAAAGATTACTAATCGTTATTCTATTAACTGCGGGCATTTCGGTAAATGCCGGAGCCCGGGAAACGGACCTTTCTGCCGGGATAAACAAAAAAGATTTCGATCCAGCCACCTTGTTATGGTACGAAACTCCCGCCGGGAAGTGGGAGGAAGCATTACCGGTCGGAAACGGCAGGTTGGGAGCCATGGTTTTCGGTAAATATGACGAAGAACGGATTCAATTGAATGAGGAAACCTGCTGGTCGGGAGGCCCCTACTCCACTGTAGTTGAAGGAGGAGCCGAAGCCCTGCCCCGGATCCAAAAATACATTTTTGAAGGCCAACCCATAAAAGCGCATAAATTGTTTGGCCGTAAACTGATGGGGTATCCCGTAGAACAGCAGAAGTACCAGTCGCTGGCGAATCTCCACCTTTTTTTTGAAAGCCGGGAAAAGGCGACGGCATATAAACGTTGGCTGGACCTGGATTCCGGTGTTACCGGCGTCGAATATACCGCCGCTGGGGTCACCTATCGCAGGGAAGTTTTTGCTTCCGCGCCGGACCAGGTTATCGTGGTGCGGTTAACGGCAAGTAAACCCGGCGGCCTATCTTTCAAAGCGCAGCTCAGGGGCTGCCGGAACCAGGCGCACTCGAATTATGCGACCGATTATTTCAGGATGGATGGAGTAGGCCGGGATGGTTTGATGGTGAACGGGAAATCTGCCGATTACATGGGCGTTGAAGGTAAAATAAGATATAAAGTGGAATTGAAAGCTTTTCCCGAAGGCGGGACCATGCAGGTAGAGAACGATTATCTTACGGTAAAAAAAGCCGACGCCGTAACCTTGTGTATTGCCGCGGCCACCAATTTCGTGAATTATAAAGACGTAAGCGCGGACCGGGAGAAGCGCGTGGCGCGTTACCTGGAACAAATAAAAGGCAAATCTTACAATGAACTATTGTCCGCCGCGGTTAAAGATCACCGGGAATATTTCGGGCGGGTGTCCCTGGAACTGCCCAAAACCAAAAACTCTTTCCTGCCGACCGATAAAAGAAAAGCGGCAATTGCCGCTTTTCCTGATCCCAACCTAACATCGCTTTGTTATCATTTTGGCCGCTATATATTAATCGCCTCATCCAGGCCCGGCACCCAACCGGCCAACCTGCAGGGAATCTGGAATGAAGACATGAACCCGAAGTGGGATTCGAAATATACCACCAATATAAATACGGAAATGAATTACTGGCCCGCGGAATCGGGGAATCTTTCCGAATGCGTCGAACCGCTTATCACTATGGTAAAGGAATTGACGGACCAGGGCTCGCAAGTGGCCAAAGCGCATTATGGAGCAAGAGGCTGGGTATTTCACCAGAACACCGATTTATGGAGAGTGGCGGCCCCCATGGACGGCCCTTGTTGGGGAACCTTTACGGTGGGCGGCGCCTGGTTAACCACCCACCTGTGGGAACACTACCTCTATACATTGGATAAAGATTACCTAAAGGATATTTACCCGGTAATGAAGGGCTGCGTGCAATTCTTTTTGGACTTCCTGGTGAAAGACCCCACGGGAAAATGGTTGGTAACAAATCCATCGACCTCTCCTGAGAATCCCCCCAAAGGCCCCGGTTATGAATACTTTTTTGATGAAGTGGCCGGTTTCTATTATTTCACCACCATTTGCTGGGGATCTTCTATCGACATGCAAATATTAACCGACCTGTTTGCTTATTACATCGAAGCAGGGAAAATATTGGGGGTAGACCGGGAATTCAGGGCGAAAGTAAAAGTAGCCCGGGACAAGTTGGTTCCCCCGCGGATAGGAAAAGACGGAACCCTACAGGAGTGGGCCGAAGATTTGGCGCAATTAGAGGATAAACACCGTCATTTTTCGCACATGTACGGGTTATACCCGGGCAATGTGATTTCAGTAAAAAGAACACCCCGGTTGATTGGCGGGTGTAAGGCTGTGTTGGAACAACGGGGCGATGGAGCCACCGGTTTTTCCAGGGCATGGAAAATGGCGCTGTGGGCAAGATTGTATGATGGCAACAGGGCCAACAAGATATTTAAAGGTTATATCAAGGAACAATGTTATCCACAGTTATTCGCCAAATGCGGCAAACCTCTCCAAATTGACGGAACCATGGGTGTTGCCGCCGGGATCACGGAAATGCTGGTTCAATCGCACGAAGGTGTTATCGATTTGCTGCCGGCTTTACCCCATGAATGGAAGGAAGGCCGGTTTGACGGTGTTTGTGTCCGCGGCGGTTTTGAATTGGACATGAAGTGGAAAAATCGCATGATTACCGAAGTGGAAATTTTGTCCAAAGCCGGGAGTGTATGCCGCATCGATGCGGGAGGGCGGTTCCGGGTTACCGGGAACGGGAAAAGAATCGCTTCAAAAACCGGTAAAGACGGAGCGATAGAGTTTGATACGATAAAAGGGGGTATATACGAACTTATCCGGGACCCCGTGCGCGCGGGTACCCTATAAGCGGCTTCGCCGCAAGAAACGCTTTTGCTTTTAAATAATCAGAAGTTTTGATTAAACTTTTTTGAAGGTGCGGTGTGCCGCATCCCCCAACATCAATTTAATGGGGGTGCCTCCCCGGCAGGGGCCGCCGGAGGCAAGAGCGCTTTTGATTCTAAACCCGTTTACAAGAGAAAGCAAATTTTTTTTAAGGGCTGATTTGATGGCCGGAGCATCGATTTGGTGTTCAGAAGCTCAACGGAGATGTTCCGAATTTAAAAGCCGGTGCTCAGAAATTAAAAGTCGATGCTTGGAAGCTCATATTTTAAGGTTTTAAGCTCGTATTTTACGGTATGAAGATCGACGCTGAGGGTTGCCCGACCATCGTCGATGGTTGGATGGCCGGGGGCTTAAGGTAAATTATTATTGACAACACGGTATATTTCCGCTAAAATAAGGTCATGATTAATCTCTGTTTTACTTTCGGCTGTCATAGTGTCCCTCTCCAGGAACGCTTTCGAAGGGAGTATGATGCGCTACGCATTAAAGGCCCCTTAAACAAAAGGCCCATGAAATAAGGAGCCGGTATGGTAAATAAAACCTTTTCAAAATGTTTGTGTGTGTGGGGAGTATCGTTTTTATGCCTTTTCCTGGTTTTTATGGCTGCTTATCCCCAACCGGTACCGGGAAAGAAAGAGACTCTTTCCAGGTCCAGTTATGCCCTGGTTATCGGCATCGATGATTACGAGAATTGGCCTGATCCTAATAATGCGATTTCGAACGCTTCCCGGGTGGGAAATGAACTCGAAAAGCTAGGTTTTGCCGTGACCTATCGCACTAATCTTAATTTGATCGAAATTGAATCTGCAATCAAAAAATTCTTAAGCGATAAAGATGTCGATGAAAAATCAAACCTTTTTTTATGGTTTTCCGGTCACGGTGATAATATAGGTAAACAAGGTTTCCTGGTCCCATCGGATGCTCCCCCAAAAAATGACCGTGGTTTTAAAATGAAAGCGTTCCCGGTCAGACGGTTAGAGGAATATTTGCGAGAAACAAAGGCGAAGCATGTATTCCTGGTGTTTGACGCCTGTTTCACCGGGACAATTTTCGGGAATCCGGGCAGCGATTCACCGGTGAAAGCAGTTGCTGAAATGCTTAAATACCCGGTGCATCGATATCTTTATTATTCTTCTGCCGGCCAGCAGAGGAAAGTCCACGGCGCTTTAGGGGAGATATTCATAAAAACCCTGCGAAATGAAGATAAGGCCGATGCCAATAGAGATAATTACCTGACTGCACGTGAGATAAAAGAAAAAATAATGAAGAATTTTGCCGGTAAAGTGCAGCTTAAATCCGGCAAACTTGAAGGTTTTGATCGAGGGGAATTCGTGTTTTCACTACCGGGGCAATCCCTTCGCTATTTCAATGATCCTTTTACAGACGGGGATAATGGACAGGGGCCCCAGATGATTAAAATTCCCGGCGGTTCTTTTATGATGGGCGATTCACAAGGGACCGGTTTTCGCGATGAAAAACCGGTGCACCTGGTAAGTGTTTCACCGATTGCCGTAAGCTGCTTTGAAATAACCTTCGAAGAATATGACCGTTTCTGTGAAGCCACAAAGCGTAGGAAGCCGGAGGATAACGGTTGGGGGCGCGGCGACCGACCTGTCATTTATGTCTCCTGGTTAGATGCGGCGGCATACACAAAATGGTTGACCGAACAAACCGGTTTCCAGTACCGGCTGCCCACGGAGGCGGAATGGGAATATTTCGCCTGTTCCGGTTCAGATACCGATTATTGGTGGGGAAATAAAATCGGCCGGGAAAAAGCCTGCTGCGATGGCTGCGGCGCTAAGTGGGGATGGGACGCAGAGAAATCAACAGCCCCGGTAGGGTCTTTTAAATCCAATAAATTTGGTATTCACGATACGGTGGGCAATGCCTGGGAATGGACCTGCTCCGAATACACCCCCGGATATAATGAGTCGAAAAAAGAAGAAAATTGCCTGGGGAAAATCAAAACCGGTGGGGAATTGGTGGTACTGCGCGGCGGCGCCTGGAATGAAAAACCTGGACATTGCCGCGTATCCCGCCGGAGAGGTTTAAATCCTGGTGAACGGTCGCCATATATCGGCTTTCGCGTGGTTAGAGAATTAAAGTAAGGATGATGCGGTATGTCTAAAAAATATTACGTTTTAATTTCTTTGGGTATCGTCATATTATCCCTGGTTGTTTTTACACTTTTTTTAAATCGAAGCCCGGGAAAAACTTTGAACTTGAAATGGAAGATTTATAGTGTAGTCCCTGATATTAATCCTATTTATAGAGAAGGGATGGAAAAATTCATAGAAGATGTAAAAATGATGACTGACGGGCAAATAACTATCGAATATATTCCTTCCGGGGAAAAAGAAAATATTGATCCTATAAAAGTTTTTGATGCAGTATCAAAAGGGGAAGCGGAAATGGGCTTTGGGAGTTCGTTGTATTGGGCAGCAGACCAAATCCCGGGGAATAATTTTATGTACACGATCCCTTTCGGTTTGAATTCCAGGGATATGTATGCTTGGTTGACCATTGGGAGAGGTTTGGAATTACTGCGAGAAATTTATGTGCCATATAATGTCGTACCCTTTCCGATTGGCGATACAGGGGGTGCGATGGGCGGATGGTTTAATAGAGCAATTAAAAATATTGATAATTTTATAAACCTAAGAATCCGCCAAAGAAGTTTTAGCAAAAAAATCTTCAAGAAATTAGGAGCTACAATTGACGAAATAACTGCAGCGCAAAATTCTTTAGCTGCTTTTGAGGATAAAAGAATTGATGCTATTATTGTCCTGGGGCCTTATACCGATATGAAGTTTTCACTTCATAAGGGACCTCGATACTACTATTATCCCGGTTGGCAGGAACCCTGTGGTGTACTTTCTCTTATCATCAATAAAAATGAATGGGATGAATTACCGGAAAATTTCAAAAAGATTTTTGAAATTGCCTGCGACAAAACCTACTACTATATACTTGACCGGTTTAACACTTCAAATTCGGCTGCTTTTATAGAGCTGCAGAAACAGGGGGTAAAATTTATGGAATTTCCCCCGGCCGTTCTGGATAAATTCAGGGAATATACGAATGAAGTGCTGGAAGAAGAGGCCCGCAAAAATACTCAATTCGCTGAGATTTACCGGTCGTTTAGAGACTTTAAAGAGAACAAGTCCGACTCGGGGTGGGATAGAATTGTCCAGGAAGCTGTATATTCCGAAACCACGGTGTTAAAATTCAAAAAAGAACTTCAGGATATTTCCACAGTGGGAAGGGTTTATCAAAGAGGAAACAAAAACGTGGTTATATCTTTGAGTGGCGATGCTTCTTTTAACCAGGGTTCCGCGGAGCCATCAAAGACTCTAAAAGACAAGGTTCCGAATATAGCGAAATTAATCAACGAAAATTCTATCTCCATAAGAACTATTTTGGTAGAGGGGCATACCGACAATCGGGGCAGCACTTTTAATAATTGGAGATTATCCAGGGTTCGGGCAATTAAAGTGGTGGAATTATTGGTTAGAAATGGGATAAATGATTTATTGATACGACCTGTTTTCTATGGGGATACTTGTCCAATCAACGATAATAAAACACATGCTAATCGCCGACTGAATCGCCGTGTAGAAATCGTCATTGAATTTTAGAGAATCGAAAATGAATTCCCTTAAAAAAGAAGAACTGGATGTAACAGCCAAAAGGCATGGTGAAGAATTTAATTCTAAATATAAGAATTATGGCTATCCTTCTCTGGAAGTACAGAATCAGTTGGCTGGTCGGTACACTTTCGAAGGGGAGTTGATAGGACATGGACAATTTTCTAGATTGTATGCTATGAGCCATGTACACAGGGAAGGGGAATACGCCTTAAAAATAATGGATTTCGAGTTTACTCTACAACACATAAAAAAAAATAATCGTGAACATAAAGATATAAAGAAAGAATTTGAAAAAAGGAGCAAAAGGTTTATAGAAAAGGCAAATTTCTTCTACGCTTTGCAGCACCATCCAAATATCGTTGACATAGATAATGCCGGATTCGTACCCATAGAACACGAAGACGTAGAGTATAAAATCCCCTATGTGGTACTAAAAAGAATACGGGGAGTTACGCTGGAAGAGTTAATCGAGAAAGATAGCCCTTTGGCCTTAGAGAGGATATTTAATATTGCGATCGGTATTGTCTCTGCTCTCCAGGCAATCCACAAAAAAGACTATACTTACTGGGAAGTGATCCCCAGGAAGATATTTATAGAAGAAAAAACCGGTGATGCGATTCTACTCAGCGCCGGGTTACCCAGCGATAAGGATATTGTTTTGGAATGGGTCAGTATAACAAAAGTAAGCGATACGCGTCTTGTTTACGTTAGAGACAATGTCCCTCAAGATTCTAATCGAAAAAAAAGGGGAATCGCTTCCGATATGAGCCTGTTTGGAATATTACTTTATCAAATCATAATGGGCGAGGTTTATGATAAAGAGGACGATATTAATCTTTTTGAAATTTTGAATAAAGAAACGGATGAAAAAATCCTCAGTCAAATGAAAGATAAGTCAGGCATCCCCGGGAATGTTTTGAAGGATTTGCTGAAAATTACCAGGAAAACAATGGCTAAAGGTCGTAGGAAACGATATCGAAGTATGGAAAATATTATAAAAGACCTGGAAAAGGCAAGAAAAATATTTTTTGCAGGAAAAGCTTTAGAATGGAAACATGAAGGCTAATTGGGAAAAAGACAGTGCTTTACAAGTCGTCATGGAGAAGATCGGCGTAGACTATGAAATCCTGGATTACGTAGGAGGCGGGGGGTTATCCAGGATATATAAGGTACGGCAAAAATTTTTCGGGGATTTTCGCGCCCTCAAAATAATGGATGTGGATTATCTCTCGCAAATTTTCGATAAAAGCGGGGTAAAAGATAAGAATAAAAAGTTCGCAGACATAAAAGGAAGATTTATCAAAGAAGCAGGGATTTTCGAAAAAATTTCTCATCCCAATATCGCCAGGATGTATGACAGCGGTTTTGTCAAAGATAAAAAAAGGCAGATTGAAATTCCCTATTTGATTATGGAGTTTATCGATGGGCTTACCCTGGGCGACATTTTAAATAAGGATACTCCTTTGGATTTTGAAAGAATCCTCGGGTTCTCCGAAGACATACTCCCGGCCCTACATAAAATCCACGAAGAGAATATAATACACCGGGACATTAAGCCCGCCAATATCATGATCGATAATAACGGTAAAGCTATATTAATCGATTTCGGCTTGGCCGAAGATAAACCGGACGGGGAATCATCTACCACCGGCGCTATTATGGGAACCCCCGCATACATTGCCCCGGAAATAATCTCAAGATCGAAAAATCCGGGTCCGGCATCGGATATTTACTCCTTCGGGGTCGTGCTATATGAAATGGTGGCTGGTAAAAAACCTTTCGAAGGTGGTCACCAATTAGAATTGATTTATGATCAACTAAGTTTCTCTGTCCCGAATTTGACAAAAATAAACCCCAAAGCCCCTCCGGGTATCCGGGAAATAGTAAAAAAAGCCATGGCTCTAAATCCTAACGAGAGGTATAATAGCGCCGAAGAACTCCTGGCAGATCTTAAAAAATTAAAAGAAAATTTGAATAATAGGGGCAGGAAAAAATTATTTAAATCCCTGGCAGCTTCTTTCATAATTGCTGCGGTAGCGCTATTTTTAATTGTTAACCACCTGAACAGGATAGGATTCTTAAATAAACTGCCTGGGGATGTAAAACAGGTGTATAAAAGTACGGATATAAAGCCGGTTCAAAATAACAAAAAAGCCTGGGAAGCTGATTTCGGGGATGGGATAGTCATGGTTTATATCCCCCCGGGTAAAAATCTCCCCGGGTTCTGGATGGGGAAAACCGAAGTAACGGTAAGCCGGTACATGGAATTTGTCGACGAAACCCGGTCCAATGAACCGGAATGGAGGGAAAAGGACAGCCCTTTTAATATTGAAACCGGAACGGATAAATATTACGAGAATCAAGTGGATAATGATTTTCCCGTGGTGGGGGTTTCCCTGGAAAATGCAGCGGCTTACTGCCGCTGGCTGTCCGAAAAAACGGGATTGAATTTTACACTTCCCTCTGAGGCGCAGTGGCAAATGGCGGCCCGGGGAACGGACGGTCGCGATTATCCCTGGAAAAAGGACAGCCGTAGCGCTTATACTAATTTAGCCAACTTTGGCTTCCCGGGTAGAAAAACAACAAAAGTAGGGTCATATCCCGGCGGCGCATCTTTCTATGGGTTGTTGGATATGGCAGGCAATGTGGAAGAGATGTGCGGCAATAATGCTGCCCGCGGCGGCAGCTTTTTAGACCGGAAGGAAGAGTTTATTAAGTGCACATCCAGGAAAGAACTCGACTCTTCTAAACAGCGTTCTAATAATTTGGGTTTTCGTCTTTGCATGACCTTTAAGCGTTAACCGGGGAATTGACAGCAATTTTGGCCCACGGATTACACAGGTTAACACAGATTTGTGATGGAGATTATAGCGGCATTCCGACACTCTTGCCTGCCCCCTAAAAAAGCTTCCGGGGTAGGGGAACAGGGTCCCAGGGCAGACCATACTGCCGCACCAATCCTTTTATAAACAAAAGATGAATACAGGGCACGTCCCGGTTCGCCATCTCGAATAATACGCCGCGCTCTTTCTCGAGAGGCAGGGGCAGTTCCCGGTTTAAACCGGGTTTTACTTTCAGCACAAGGCTGCTCAAACCGATGTTGGCTTCACCTCCGCCGCAAAGATGTGCTCGGTGCGTTGGAGTGTTGGAATGTTAAACAAACACGGATTGGGAAACCGGGGGTGGTGTGTAAAAGTATGGAGGATTCTAAAAAAGCCCCTCTATCTCCTCGATAAACAAATTTGCCGTATCGAGCCATTCCTTGATCTTCTCCTCCTCGAATTTAACAAAATCACCATAATCTCCCTTTTGCCTGAATTCAAACATTCTTGAATAGAATTTTCCCATGTCCAGGTTAACCCTTTTCGTTTTAATAAAATGCCTCTGAAAAAGTCCCATCACGCCGGTATGTTTCGAGGTTTTTAAACCTTCACCTAACAATAACGCATGTACTTCATAAAATAGACCATAATAGATACGATTGACTGAAGAAAAGAACCTCTTGTTTTCAAATAATAATTTTGCATCCTCAAGAGACTCCTTTGCTCTTTCTCTCCGGTAATCTATTAGATCACTTTTCCAGTTGTTCAAATGCGGATTCCTTCTTGTTGAATGTTATCGTAAAGTGGCATCACCTTTGCACGGGGCGTTTCCCAGAAATCGTGCGAATAAACAATCACTCCAAAAACAATATCATACTCTAATCCCACCTCGAAAGCTGCATCAAAGATTCGCTCCTCTAACGATATATCAACTTCCCCGGGAAAAAGCACCAACACATCAATATCGGAAAACTCCCTGCTTTCGCCTCTTGCCGTCGAACCGAAAAGCGTTAGCTCGATGTCCGAACCAAATCGTTCCGCTAATCTCGACTTTAACAAATCTAATGCTTCCTTTATCGCGCTGTTCATATTTCGCCTCTTTTTTTATTGACATAACTATAATAAAAGGTTTTTTAAAAAAAATCAACCGGGTACAGAATTTTATGTTATTTTTTTTGCCCCCATTAAATTGAAGTTGGGGGCCTCGGCATACCGAACCTTCAAAAAAGTTTGAACAAAACTTTTGTTTAGTTTCACTCGTTTCCCGGCAAAATTTTCTTATTGTCGAGATACCCGGGGTAGGGGAACAGGGTCCCAGGGCAGACCATACTGCCGCACCAATCCTTTTATAAACAAAAGATGAATACAGGGCACGTCCCGGTTCGCCATCTCGAATAATACGCCGCGCTCTTTTTCCAGGGGGAGAGGCAGTGACCGGTTTAAACCGGGTTTTACTTTCAGCACAAGGCTGCTCAAACCGATGTTGGCTTCACCTCCACCGCAATTAATAAAGGCCGCGATTTTTCCATCGGGGGCATTCTTTCGATAGAAATCCATCCGGGTGTGCACGTTTTTGCGGAAATCCAGCTCATAGATAAAAGGGATGCCGCTCTGCCGGATTTGTTCGAGTAACTTTTTTTTTGTCTCCGGCTTCCATTCCCCGGCTGCATCCCCTTCGCCTCCTAAGGACATGGCGGCAGGTTGAACGGGGAAAACTCCTTTCTCTCGAAGCAGCAGAAACATATCCAATAAATTAAAACCGGGATCAGACGCGCCGTAAGAAGATGCTCCTAAAGAAAAAATGAGCACCGGGTTTACTGCCATGGCTTTTGCGGCGCTTAGGGCTGCGATCATCAATGCCGGAAATGAAGCCGAACAGCCGATGGCGATAGTGTCTCCTTTTTTGACTCGCGCTTTTTGGAGAAGAAACACGATAAGTGCGGCCATTTCCGGGTTAGTGGTGGTTCTTTTGGCCTGGAGATGCCCTTTGGTGGTAACGATAGGGGAGTATGCCGGGCCTATCAAACCGGTGCCGTTAGGATCTAAAATCCTATCTATTTCGATGCCGGATTTTTCGCGATATTCTCTAATTACAAAAAGGGCTTTTTCCATAATCCGGGCAGCTTCGATCATTTTTGACGAAAAGGGCAAAAAACGGTGCGGGGTCAAAAAGAACCATAATAAATAAACGATTAGACTTACGATCCCGGCAAAGTATATAATCTTTTTTGCTTTCCTGTCCTGGTTTTGAACAAACTTATTTTTAAAAATATTCATTTTAGAACTAAAATATTAAGAAAATCAATCTGCCTAAAAAATAGGTGATCACAGTAACCGTAACCAGCGCCGCTGTGGTCACCAAAACCCCCTGTCTTTCGAAATGATTGGCGATCAAGCCGGGGATAACCCAACCGATCACCCGGAACTCGAAAGAAACCGGGAAAATGGCGGGAAAAACCAGTATCCAGATAAATGTCCACAGCCCCCCTAACAGGATCATAAAAACAAACCTCCTCCTGCCGAATAAGATGAGGAATCTCGAAGCAGCCCGGTAACACAACAGGGCCAAAAGAGCGGCAATCAATGTGCCGATAATGCGCAGCGGTTGGTCCATAAACAGCGCTAAATAACCGGGCACAATGATCCCGCCGGGGTAAAACCCGGTCAGGCCGATAAACAACAGTGAAATCAACAAACCTAAAAAAGTGGCCTCATAGCCCATATTCTTCTCCGATTTTATTCCAGTAATTTATTAGGAGATTCCCGGCTCCTTTTATATTGCCGAAACCGAGTATTACAACTTTATGATCTGTGGTTTTGGCTGCGGGCGCTGCCTGCCCGGTGCCAGTTTGGGGGTGAGAGCTTGTGGTTTCGGCAGCGGATGCTTCCGGCATACTGTTCTGGATAATTTTCGCCATCATCTTTTCCGGCTGCTTATGCTTAAGAATAACGATGTTTTTTAATTTTTTTTTGACGATTTTTGTATGCGCCCCGGTGACATAGATGCATTTAAAAAAATCGCCGGAGCCGTTTTTTAAGGCTTCTATCCATTGAACCGTGCGGTCGCCCCTGTCGGCGCGAAGATTTAATAAACCCACTAATTTCCCTGTAGAAAATGGGAAAATCTTGTTTATTTTTGTAATGATTTCAAAAGTAGACCGGGGGTCATTGGCGGCAAAGGCGTTGGTCAGGAAAAATGTCTTTTGTGTTTGTTCAGGGCTGTACCGGCGGATATTGAATTCCGAAGTATCATGTTTTACTTTTTTTAAGCCGTTTATAAGCTGCTCCAATTCTAAGGAACTGCCGCGAAGCGGCTTAATAGAAGTTTTTGTCCAACTTTTTTCAAAAAGTTGGCCGCCGGAGGCGATTCCGGCTGCAGTTGGAAACCGTTTTAGATGCACAAAAAGCGTAGCGACAAGGGAAATATTGCCGGGGAAGAAACTCTTTTTTATTTGCGGGATGATGTTTTCCGGTGATTCTTCTTTCACGCGGATTAGCTCTGCTCCGGCCTTCTCAGCCGCAGTTGAAAAAACCGGCCTGTTTTCTTTTTCCAGTATGAATACTGTGGATTTAGCTGTAATGCATGAGGAGAGAACCGCGGCAATTTCGTCGATTGTGCTGCCCATGGCGTCGGTATGGTCGCGGCGCACATTGGTTATCACCAGGATATGCGGTTTCAATAGGCGCTGTGATTCGATGAAATGGTTCTCCGGGTGAATGCTCATTATTTCAGTTATCAGGTAATCAACTTTGAGATTTGCCGCTTTTCTGACAAGATTTTTTTGTTCGATAATCGAAACGACGCCCCGCCTGCGCACAGCGGTTTCTTCGCCATCAGGCAGGATATAAGCGGCTCTTGAGCCGGTTATCTTTCCTAATGTTTTTTTGCCCTCTGCGCGCAGGATAGTTGTCAGCATCCTGACCACGCTGGATTTGCCCCGCGTGCCGGTGACGCATATCCTGACCGGTATAGACTCCAGCCTGCGATCCAGGATGATCCTCTCAACTACCAGGTAGCTTAAAAAAATAATAATAGATAAAAACAGGATTAAGAACATGTTTTTTTTTGCCTCCGGCGGCTCCACGCGCGTGGGGTGGCGTTAAGCCGCTTCGCGGCAAGAAGGCAGCGTGTGAGCGCTTTTGATTTTAAACCCCGTACGCACGGGGAAGCGTTTAGCGGCTTCGCCGCAAGAGGCAGCG
>JAGLSW010000343.1 GCA_023135565.1 Candidatus Aminicenantota bacterium
GCCGGAGGCAAGAGCGCTTTTGATTCTTCCCCCCCCACTCGTGCCCCAACAGTTCCGATGAATTCGGCAGTCGCGACCGCCGTTTCTAATAACTGGAAATGGAACCTATTTGTGATTTTAAACGTAGTAATAGATGCAGGAAGATATTCTTGGGGCAGCCCCGGGAATATCAAATCAACACAGGAGAATAACTATGACTGAAGAAAAGAAAAACAAAAAAACAAAAAAGGAAGAATTTAGCCTCAGCGGTGGCGAGATTATCGACAAGATGAAATCTCTGCTCCATGAAGGCAATATTCGCCGCATCACCATTAAAAACGAAGAAGGCAAAGAACTCATCGAAATCCCCCTAACTTTAGGGATCGTAGGAGCCGCTTTAGCCCCGGCCCTGGCTGCTGTAGGAGCTATTGCCGCCTTAGTTACCAAGATGACCATCGTGGTAGAGAAGATCGACGAAGAGAAGACCGACGTAGAAAAGAAGTAAACCCAGTCCTCTGCCCGAACAAGCCCGCGGCGCGGGCAGCCTATAAGGGGCTTTCGAGAAACAGAAAAGCGTATCGCTCATGAAAAGTTTTGGGAGTCCGGAACCCTTTTTCAAAAGGGTTTTGGCCGCCGGAGGCAGAGTAATTTCATAGCAGCGTAAGTTTATTAGTAACTTTCTTGTTAACCTCGAGGACATGCCGGACGTTGTATAGTATGAGAAACAAAAAAACCGAAAACGGAGGTTAAAATGCAAATCACTGAAGTAGTCGTAATGCTCGGCATGTTTGTTTTTTGGGCATGGGTCGTCTATATTATCCTGGAGTGGCGCAGGATGAAACATAAGAGCCAGATGCAGCACAAGATCATCGAAAAATTCGGCGCTGTCCAGGAACTTAACGATTTTCTCCAGAGCGAAAGCGGGAACAAGTTTATGAATTTCCTGACTATCGGAGGCACCGGCCCCAAAGAGAAACTCCTCTCTTCTATCTCGAAAGGTGTTATACTTTCGATTGTGGGCGCTGCCTTTTTTGTCATCGGCCCTTTCTTTTCAGAATTTACCAAAGATGTCAGGCTTTTCCAGGCCATCGGCATAGTTGTGATCGCGCTTGGCGTCGGTTTTCTCGTATCCACCTTTATTTCTTACCAGCTCAGTAAGAAATGGGGTCTGATCAAACCGGAATAAAAGGAAATTTAGGAGCTTGTTGTGGGGAGATTGGGCGCGTGCCGCCCGGTCTCAATCCCACCGCAAACCACTCATGGACTGCCACCCAGAGGTAAGTGAAACAAAATGATGTTACAACTTTTAGACAGAGCGTTCCCGCGGAAAATAAACAGTACGGGAGCGGAAGATTCCCGGGGGGGACAGCGTCCCCAGCCAATAAGCCGTTCCGCGGCTGGAGGCGCCGACCCTTACCTGAAAAAATTGTGGAAAGAATCTTTTAAGGAATTTTATAAAAAATATTCCCGGGCCTTGTGGTTTTATATTTACAAAACCTGCGGCGACGAAAGTATGGCGGATGATGTGTTTCAGGAGACTTTCTACCGCTACCTACGCGCCGAACCGGTGCGGTTGAACGAATACCAACAGAAAGCCTACCTCTACAAAGTCGCCTACCGGTTGATTATCGACCAAAAACGGAAACAGAAGACAGAACGGGAGAAGCCCTCGGAAGCAGGATTTGAAATTAAAATCGAAGAAAGTAAAGAAAAAGAAATCTATATGGCCTTAGATATGGAGAAAACCTTCAAATTACTCAAACCGGCGGAACGGCATCTCCTCTGGTTGGCTTACGTGGAAGATTATAGTCACAAGGAGATCGCCGACATCACCGGGGCAAAAGAAAAAAGCATTAAAGTGCAATTATTCCGGGTAAAGAAAAAATTCGCCGCTGTGCTCAAGCAAAAAGGATACAGCGGGGAGGTATCACAATGAGAAAAAAAAGCTGTCCTTTTGAAAACGAAGTGTTAACGGGGCTGCGGTTGGGAGTTCTTGAACCGCAGTTGAAAAAGCATCTAACCGGCTGCCCGGTTTGTGAAGAAGCGGCGGCCATTCAGCGCTGGATGAATGATTTCCAGGCGTTTGACGCGGCGCCGGTCAGCAGGGATAAAAAACTCCCCACTGTGGAAACTCTCTGGCAGGGCGCTTTTACCACCCGCCAACCGGCAGCGGAGTTGGCGCGCAGAGCGCTGCGGCCGTTACTTATTCCCCGCCTACTTTCTTTTCTCACCGCGGTTATTCTCCCGCTGTTTCTTGTCTTTTTTTACTGGGCCGAAATTGCAGCGTTTTTTAGCGAGAATGCCGCATCCAGTCCGCTGTTCGGCCTGTTGGTGTCGCTATTTAAAAACTTTTCCGAAACCTTTTCTTTTATCCTTTTGCCCATGGCGCTTTGTTTGCTGACTATGATCGTACTTGTATTCGTTACCGGGTTTCAGCCCCGAACCAGTGCCGGCAATAGTTAGTAACCTGGGGGATTAGGTTCCTTCATTTGGCAGAACTATCCCGCGGTGGGGAAAAACGGGTTAACTTCGCTTCTTCGCAGTCTATAAATATTGTGTTTTTAATAACCCGGTCCTGGGGAATTTTAAAGTCACCGGGCGATGTGCGTTGGATCTCTATTTTTACTTTGCTGTCAGGGTAGAGCAGTTTTATCGCCGACCTGATGCCGTTCCTTAGAATATAAGCGCCTCTATAACTGTCGGGCAGGTTAAAAAGAATAATCGTCTTATCTTCCGGCCCTTCTTTTAGAAAACCGCCTAACTGTGTTAACACCGATTTTGTGATGTTACCGGCAGTAATCCAGTCCGCGCTTCGGTTGTTCACTTTGACCGCGTCGGTTAGGGCAAAACTCACGATCAGGAAAACCATTAGCAGCATGAGGGGTTTCGGGGCTTTCACTTTTTTCTTAAACCAGGTGAAACCGCTGTACAGGAGGACTGCAAGAAAAATAAAGAAAAATGCCGCCGGTAAATAGTACAACCTGAGCGGATAGATATAATAGCCCCGGAAAGGCAGATGGTGGGACGTGGTGAAAATAAAAGGCGCCATGGAAAAAATAAAAGCCCAGGATGTTATTTTTATATCCCGGTTTCCTCTAAAGGCCAGGAAGACGCAGGCAAGAATAATAAAAGTCCCCCCAACTAAAGAAGCGATAAATTTAAAATTTACCGGCAGGATCAGGTTTTCTATGGGATTTTGCAGGAACAGGTTCATGATTTTGATATCTATAAACAGGAAAGGCAGATCATTAAAAGGATTAAAAGTAAAAAGCGATAATATGAGATGCCTGACATTTCTAATATTATGATAGCCGAAGGAGAGGGCGTCTCCAGCCACTGCCGCGGATAAAGAGTGGGCCTTAAAAATTAGGTAAACCGCGGTGACCAGGAAAAAAGGCAGGGTTCTTTTAAATGATTGCAACAACCATTTTTTTTCATTTTGCCTTCGGCGACCAGGGGGCTTTTTTGAAAAATCGCCCCCTGGACCCCCAAAAAACTTTTGTTTAGTTTTTTCTATTTCAGGTGAGGGGATTTCTTTTTGGGCGGTCGGACGGTAGTTGCAGCCCAGGTCTATGAGTAAAAGCACCACAGGAAAAGTTACCGCATTTTCTTTGGACAGCAGGGCCATGATCGAGCACAGCAGCGCCGGGATATAGGTGCGTAACAAAGCAGTAAAATAAGCAAAAGTTTTTGGGGGCGATTTTTCAACCCCGCGGCGCGGGGAGCCGATGAGGGGCTTTTCGATATCGACAAAGATTTGAGCTTTACTTCGCGATTCGATATTCGATGTTCGATATTCGATATTCTTATTATCCCCCTCACCACCGGAGGCAAATAATCTAAAGCTCTTAATATAGAGATAAATCCCTAACAGGTAGAAAAAAGTAACCAGCAGTGTAGTAATTGCCGACAGCCAGAAAACCGCCTCGGATAATAAAAAATTAACTGCAAAAAGAACGCTGCCGGTCAGGGCAAAGTAGCTGCTGCCTATGATTCTTTTGATTATAAAATAAATTAAAACTGCGCTTAAGTAGTGGATAAGGAAAGACAATAAATGATAGGGAAAGAGGTTCAAACCGAACAGTTTATAGAAAAAATTGATGAGCAGGTGGGGAACAGGGCGGAAGAATTCTACTCCCGGAGTCAGCCAGGCCGAAAAACCGGCCAGCAGGTTAAAATCGTCGGATAGGAAATAGATAGAGAACAGGTTATGGTAGGCAAATGCTGCCGCCAGCAGGATAAGAAAAAGATGAAAATGTGTGCTGCCCATAAAAGCGGAAGCAGGAGTTTGTCCGGTCAGCGTATTTTTTTTGGAGGTGAAATTCATAGTTGTTTATACCATAACTAACAAAATCAATCAACAATTTTGAACGCAGCTATCCAGTTTTGGGAAGAACCCGGTTTATTATAAATTTTTTTGCCTGCCCACGGGAAGCGTTACAATATTGCCGGGAAAAGATACAAAACGCACCGGAACAACCGAAAGCCGTTATCTTTTAACTCGACCCTTAGTGTTCCCGGACCGCCAACACTGCCTCTTTTCCTTGCATCGGCCATCTTTACCATCTAAACGTTTATCCGGTATATCACGATCTTAAAACGGCATACTATGTTCTTTGTCCGGTGTATCATGATCTTAAACCGGTCTGACAGGAGCTTCTCCTGATGGAATGGAAAAAGGAGGACAGTCCGTGGAATAGTTGATGGAGAATAGAGATTTATCTTGACGATTGTACGCCAATGGGGCATAATCGAATCATGCGTTTTATAGAAACTCCAATATTTACAAAGGAACTCCGCAAATCTCTTCGAGACGAGGAATATAGGTCATTACAACTTGCTCTGATACTCCGCCCGGAGCAAGGCGACATCATCCCCGGCAGTGGCGGTCTTCGAAAGATCAGGTGGGGCGCTAAAGGAAAAGGAAAAAGAGGCGGCTGCCGAATTATCTTTTATTGGGGAAAAAAGCACGGGAGTGTTTTATATGCTATATGCATATTAAAAAAGTATGCAAGAAGATTTAACAGCGGAGCAATTAAAAATACTTAGCAAACTTGTCCGGGAGGAACTAAAATGAAAAAACAAGATTTTAATAACCTCGTAGATAGCATAAAACAGGCAGGCAAAATCAAACGCGGCGAAATGAGACCTGGAAGAGTTTTTACCTTTAGCCCGGCTGATATAAAGAGTATCCGCTCAAAACTTAAACTATCCCAGTCGGAATTTGCCATGATGATCGGCGTTAGCGTATCTACTCTCCAAAATTGGGAGCAGGGCCGACGCCAGCCGGAAGGACCGGCGCGTGCGCTATTAAAAATCGCTGCCGAAAAAGCCGATGCGTTAGTAGAAGCGCTTAGTGTTTAGAAAGCAAACGTGGTTTTTTGCCATGGGGCTATTTTACCATATTTCCTTTTATAAAAAAAGGGTTGAAAAAGTTTGGACAAAACTTTTGCTAAACCGTTTTGGACTGGTCACAAGACTACCCCAGGTTCCTCTTAACTCCGTGCCGCCTTTTTTCCAACGGTTAAATCGGAGGGCTTCTTTGAAAAAAAACCGCCGAAAAGTTGATTTTTTTCTCCTTCCATACTAAAATATTACCGGGCCGGAAGTGTTCCTTATATTTAGGAGCGTTTCCCCCAGGAGGTTATTATGGCGACTATGACTGTTACTGTACAGGATATACAACATCGACTGCCGGAACTGCTGCCCCTGATCTCAAAGGGGAATACGATTATTATCGAGAAAGATAAGCAGCCCCTGGCTCAATTAATAGGACTAAAGAGGGCTTCTAAAAAAAGAGTCGCCGGGTTGAACCGGGGAAAAATCCACGTCAGTGCCGATTTCGATTCACCACTGCCGCGAAGCGGCTTATAGGGTGGGGACACCGTTCCCCCGCATCCACTATTGGTTTAAGGCTTCCTTCACCGCTTGCAGCATGGCCGCCAAAGTAAAAGGCTTCTGGATAAACAAGTAACCTTTCTTGGTGATATCCGACCAGAGAGACTTCTGACCGGGATAACCGCTGGTAAACAATACCCGCAAATTCGGCTGAAGCTTCGTTAACTTCTCTACCAACTGCAAACCGTTCTGATCGGGCAAAACAATATCACAAAAAGTCAGGTCGTACTCCCCTTTCCCAGCTTTTAAAACTTCCACTGCCTCTTTCCCGGAAGCAACGGCGACGACTTCATAGTTGTTCTCCTGGAGCGCCTCGATGGTGACATTGCGCACACTCTCTTCATCCTCTACCACCAGTATCTTTTCGCCATTCCCGGTTAGATCCACCGGTGGGATTTCTTCTTTCGTGTCCAATACCTTGTGCTCCAGGGCAATGGGGAAAAAAATCTGGAAATTGGCGCCTATACCCGGTGCACTAAAAACCTTAATCCAGCCGCCGTGCTGTTTGACAATGCCGTAAACCACCGATAAACCTAATCCTGTACCGCTGTCTTTGGTAGTGAAAAAAGGATCGAAAATTTGCCGGCTCAATTCCTGGTCCATGCCTACACCTGAATCGGAAATAGAAAGACAAACAAATTTCCCCGGTTGGGCTTCGGCGACTAATTTACAAAAATGCTCGTCTATATCGACATTGTCGGTCTCGATAATAAGGCTGCCGCCTCCAGGCATGGCGTCACGGGCATTAATCGCCAGGTTCAGGATAATTTGATCGATTTGACCGGCGTCCGCTTTTATCTTATGCAATTTGGGGTCAAGAGAAAACATAAAGGTTATGTCTTCCCCGATAAGCCGCTTCAACATGTTCTTGAACCCGGAAACCAGTTTATTTAAATCGAGCACTTCAGGTTTCAACATCTGCTTGCGGCTGAAAGCCAACAACTGCCGGGTAAGAGATGCAGCCCGCTCGCCGGCTTTTTTTATCTCTTCTAACCGGCGGCGCAGGGGATCGTCTTGGGCCATTTTCATCAAAGTGAGTTCCGTATGCCCGGAAATCGCCATCAGCAGGTTATTAAAATCATGGGCGATACCTCCGGCCAACCGGCCCACGGCTTCCATCTTCTGCGCCTGGATGAGTTGGGCTTCCAGCCTCTTTTTTTCGGAAATATCTATGAAACTTTCCAGTAAATACTCTTTACTGCCTAAGGTTATTTTGGATACGGTTTTCAGGATGGGGATTTCTTCACCGTTGGCTTTTAAGAGCGTCTTTTCCGAGTTATGCACCTGTTGATCGAGATCGAGCATCGGGCAGGCCCCCTGTTCCGCCGTACAGAGATATTTGTTACATGCGGCCCCGATGATTTCTTCTCCCGGGACGCCCACCATGGCCGCCACAACCGGGTTTGAATCGATGACTGTTTTCGTTTCGGCGTCGATAATCACTACTCCTACCTGCAGGGAGTTTAATATAGTTCTCAGCCGGACCTCGCTGGCTTCTAAAGCCTTGAGGGCATCCCGGCGCTGGGTGACGTCGGTAAAAAAACTGACCAGGCACTCCGTTGAATCTATCATTGCCCAGGAGGCTTTAAAATCAGCATAAAAAATAGTGCCGTCCCGGCGGGAGCAGGGGATATTGGCCACCAAAGACTTCTCGCCTTTTACTAAGGAACTGAACTGGGTAATCACGGACTTACGCCGTTCTTTAGGATGGATGTCCCAGATGCCCAATTGTTTCATCCCTGCTTCGTTGTAGCCCAACATACGGTGTGCGGCCGGGTTGGTGAGGATGTATCTTTTGGTGTCGATGTCGGCCACCAGTATCCCTTCGTTTACACCTTCAAAAACGGCCCGGTATCTCTCTTTGCTTTCCTGGAGCGCTTTCTCGGCGTTTTTGCGCGACGTTATGTCCCGCACCATAGCCAGTAGGTGGTACTCTTTGTTCAATTCGAAGCGGTTCAAGCTGACTTCAGCCCAGAAAGGTTTGCCGCCTTGACGTACACATATCCATTCGAAAATCTGCTGCTTCCCGGCAGTGGCGGCAGCTATTTTCGCTGTTTCCAGGTCTTTCGATTTTTCCCCCTGCGGCTGCTTGCGGGGGGAAAACCGGGCCAGGGATTTGCCTGTAATTTGTTTCTTCCGGTAACCGAAGACTTCTGTGGCTTTCTGGTTGCAGTCGGTGAATTTGCCGTTTTTCATGATGAAAATGGCATTACCGGCGGAATCGAATAGAGATCTGAACTTTAGTTCGCTTTCGCGCAGGGCATCTTCTATTTCCTGCCTGCTGCGCAGTCTCTCTATTTCCTGGATCAAGTATTCTTTAGCTGCATCTTTCATCGTCACACACTATGTTTTTATATTATACCACGAATACATAAATATCAAAATAATTTTGTTGACATTTTTCTCTATTTTGCATACAATCTTTATGCCATTACATGGCGGTAATGAACAACATGTTTTTCGTATTTCAAGTTCCCACCGTCGGGTGGCTTTTTTCAAGCTTAGTCTTGAAGAAACACTTTACTGCCGTTTGCGTGGCTTTAAAGGAGAAGCCGTTGAGCTATTTGAAAAACAACAGGGAAAACATAAAGATTATCGCCGGAGCTGTTACCGGCATTTTACTTACAGCTTTGTATTTCCTATTTATAATGAAATCGCCCCTGGTGGATTTCCTGCGGCCCACGAAAGCGAAGCAAGATATCCTTGCCGACGCTGCTGCTTTCAGCAGGGAATTCCCGGTTGATCTTTCCCGGCAGGAACCGGCGGTGTCTGTCAAGATCAACGAGAAACTGCTGCGCTTTGTCCAATATTACCGGGCGGAGGAGGGCGAATTTCCGAACCTCAGCGTCGGTTATTGGGATATCTATTGGCGGGGCCGGGATGAAGCCGGCACAACCTCGAAGTATCTTTCCGGCGTAAAGTATGATTTCAGCGGTAACCTGGTTGAGTTCAGGAAAAGAGTAAAAGACCTAAATGTGGATAGACTCAAAGACCTCTCTGAAGATGACGCCTTTTTAGAAGCCCGGTATTTCCTGGAGACCTTGAACATTAATACCCCTTCCCTGGTTATAACTAATAAAGATATCAATAAAGAAGGGAAAAAAACTGTCCACAAATTTACCTTTAAAAACAAATTAAGGGTATACCCGGGGTTAATAGAAACCTATACAGTGGAAGTTTTCGGCAGTAAAATTAAATACTTCCGTTTGGATAAAACCTATGACCCCCAGGTAACCGGTCACTTAGAGAAAGATGTGAGTAATGAAATCGGTGAGGTGGTGGCGATTTTTACCTGGCTTACCATCTGTTTTATCCTTGCCGTCCAGTTTATAAAAAAACTCAGGCGCGATGAACTCGAATTTAAACGGGCTTTTTATATCGGCATTCTTATTACCCTGGCGATGTTTATCTTATCTTTTATAAAGGGCTACTCGAAGCTGCCGGAAATACTGGTTGACGGTGTGGTGGGCGGAGTACTGGGGACTGTGGGCATGCTTATCGTTTTTTCTACGGCCGAGTCCCAAACCCGGGAAACCTGGCCGGGGAAATTAGCAGTTACGGATCTTTTATTCCAGGGCAAGGTATGGGTGCGGGAGACAGGTGAAGCGATCCTGCGTTCATTTTTTATCGGCGGTGTCACCCTGTTCTTTTTCGGCGCTTTGATCCTCTTTACCTCTTCCTTAAATATTGGAAACCTAATTTTTAGCAGCCACTCTTTCGGCGCTCTCCACGGTTTTTCCAATTTTACGGAAATTCTTATAAAGAATTTTTTCTTCTCTCTTGCCGTCTGTTTTATAGTGCTGAGTTTCTGGCCCGCCTATTTAAAGATCAGGATTCCCGGTAGAATCCTTTTGCTGCCGATCTTGATGCTGACTTTTATTTTTGCCGGACTGCACGTTATTTTTTTCCGCCCCGCAACGCTTTCTGTTCTTTTGGTGGCGCCCATTGCCCTTGCCTGGGCGGTAATCGTGTTCAGGTTCAACCTGTTGACTGTTTTTCTTTCTCTATTCGGCGTTTATTTTTTCCTGGACCTGCCCCTAATTTTATTGGTGCCGGAAACCCTTTTCGCGCTGCCCGGTATGGTGGTGATGATCTCCACTGCTTTTATTTTCGTATTGGGCCTTTACCTGATTTTTCGCCCCAAATCGGCAAAAGATTATGGAGACTATGTGCCGGGATATGTCGGACGTATCGCCGAAAAAGAGAGATTCTTGAAAGAATTAGAGATTGCCCGCAGTGTGCAGATGCGTTTTTTGCCGCAGCAGGTGCCGGATTTCCCCAATCTCGAAATCGTCAGCCTGTGCCGCCCGGCCATGGAAGTGGGAGGCGATTATTACGATTTTATCCGCCTGGATGAGCGGTACATGAGTATTTTGATCGGCGATGTGTCCGGCAAAGGCGTATCCGCCGCTTTTTATATGACCATGATCAAGGGCATCATCAAAACCCTGGCCCGGAAAATAAAAGAACCGGCTGTACTGCTGGCGGAAGCCAATGAAATTTTTTACGAGAATGCGCCGCGGAATGTTTTTATTACGGTTATCTATGGGGTCTTCGACTTAGAAGAAAAGACCTTGACTGTGGCCAGCGCCGGGCATAATCCCCTAATCGCGTTCAGGCGGAAGGAGAAGAAAACAACGCTGTATAATCCCGCCGGGATCGCTTTAGGTTTTACCTGCGGTGAAGCTTATAGTTCGCTTATAAAAGACGAGACTGTTCCTATAGCCCAGGGTGATATTTTCGTATTTTATACTGATGGCGTTACCGAGGCCATGAACATGGAGCAGGAGATTTATGGAGAGCAGAAGTTACGGGAAGTTATCGAAGAGAATGCCCATCTTGCGCCGCGGCTGATAGAAGCCGCTGTTATCGAGTCTGTAAAGCGGTTTTCGGGAGAAGCGCCGCAGCATGATGATTTCACCATGGTGATTGTCAAGATCACCTCTTAGGCCCACCGGTGTTTCTTGCCTCCACGAGGCTCAATAATAGTTTTTAGCAGCCTGGGGTAACCGAATCGCACAGCGTTGGACGTACAAAACATATCGCAGCACTTTATAAAACTCGAATTATGCTATACCCTCCCAATTGTTTTTATCTCCTGAGGCGTCTTCTTAATCCTGCTGAGATAAATCCTTAATCATTAAAAAGATATGGGTATTCTTCTTTAAAGTGTTTCAAAGTAGTTTGAGCGTCTTCGTTCTTTTTTGCCAACTTCGTTAATTTCTTCAAAGAGCTTGAATCTCCAAAAGCTGCAAGGGCTTTTAATGCTGCAATTTTTATGAGATTATTTTTGGAACCAGATAACTCTTCGATTTTTCTATAAATCGGTGGGTTGTAATATAGTTTGTCGGTTATTTTTGTAAGTCCATCGATAATTTCTTCCGGGTTATCAGATCGTAGTTTCGCATAATAACTTTGTGATTCCTCGGCCCATAATGCGTCTTTTCGCAAACGTTCTATTTCCTTTGAAAAGCCTTTTATGTCTCTTTCAAATTTTGATATGTCATCTATCTTAGATTTGAATTCATTTTCCAATTTTGA
Source organism: Candidatus Aminicenantota bacterium (assembly GCA_023135565.1). Taxonomy (GTDB): domain Bacteria; phylum Acidobacteriota; class Aminicenantia; order UBA2199; family UBA2199; genus JAGLQA01. The sequence continues at coordinate 11,419 of JAGLSW010000343.1, forward strand.
TAGTTTCGTGGATATCCCATCTGTATAAGAATTTATCCTATCCTTTATGAGGTTCTCTAAGAATTCTCTATCTTTATGATAACTACGATAATTTAGCCATCCAAAAACAGTAAGCAGTATTACAATCGCAACTAGAATGATTTCTACTACTATAAAGAAATTCCCAATAATGTCCATATGTTTTGCATAAACCCTTTCGATATAACGATATACCTCTTCTTTATCGAAATCTTTTTTTAGCCCGTTTCCCGCATTGTTTTCTATACCCAGGTTTGTTATACCGCTCCGGGATGGGATTTGGAAGTTCGTGTCATTGCTTTGGGGTAGAATAGCAATGAGAAAAAAAACAACAATTAGAAATAATACAATAAATAACACAAAGAGTAAATCCTTCATTTTAATCCTCCAGGTATTCTTCTATTTCTTCCCACAAGTCTCCGGGAGAGATAGGTTTCTGGATGTATTTTTTTGCACCTAAGTCTTTACTCATCGGCTCGAAAATATCGGGCCGTCGGGCTGAAAACATAACCACAAAGTTTAAGTCGAATTGACTTTTAATTTTTCTCAACAATTCTATTCCTGCTCTTCTACCCATGTCCGTTTTTTCATCTTTAAAAGGTTTAGATTTATCAGGTGGAAAGACTATGTCAAGGATTATCAAATCATACTTTGTCATATCTTTTTCAAGAGCTTCCTCTATTTTGTTTACTCCTTCGTAAGTATGGCCTTTTTTCGAAATGATTTTGAAGAGACCTTTGATTTTTTCGTATTCATCATCGATGATTAAAATCTTCTTGCCCGTTTCGTGTTCCATTTTTTTCTCCTTCGCTTTTAATAAAAAAAATTATCGTAAATACGTTTCTAAAAATACCCTCTTTGAATTCAGCGCTTTCAGCCCTGATCACTCCTTTATGTTTCGCTACTATTCTTTTACAAAAATCCAGGCCCAGGCCTGAGCCGGTAATATAGATTCCTTTTGCCTCTTCCTCCCGGTACCATTTGTCGAATATTTTCCCTGGGTCATGGATTTTGATCCCATAATTAATCACCTCGAATATGATTTGAATATCACAGGTACGAGCGTTAACCTCTATGGGGAATTTCTCCAGGTCTGTAGAATATTTAACTGCGTTTATCAATAAATTTGTGAAAAGATGGGTCATCAATCTTTTATTAAGATTTATCTTAGGGAGGTTCTTTATCTCACCCCGATTTATATTGATAGGAGTTTCCTGTACAAGGCGCAGAGATCTTTCAATGCAGGGCAAAATTGCCGCTTTTTTAAAGCTGAAAAATTTATCGTCATCGGCGGTCACGCTGGATCTTAATTCGGTAATTTCATTATCTAAGAGCTGCAGTGTGTTGGTGATTTCGATACTTTTTTCTACAATATCTCCCGGTTCGATAAAACCCAGTTCCATATTACCGCTGACGGTCATTGCTTTTTGAATCTTTGTTTTTACATCATGGGTGAGATCGATTATGTACTGTTCTTTTTCCTTTTCCGTCCTTTTTATTCTGTTTACCAGTATAGCGATTTGGGAAGAGAGGTTGACGAAAAGTTGCTCTTCGAATTCGGTGAATTGATCTTCCTGGTAGCTGTAGATATCCAGAACGCCTATGACTTGATTCTCAAAAATTATAGGGGAAATAATCCTAGATTTTGCAGTACCTCTATAACCGGGATGAAAATCCAATATCTGATCACGGTTTATTAAATTTTTTTGTTTGGACTCCCCCGATTTTATTTTTTCGAGTATTTCATCATTGCAGCGTATACAATACTCGTTTGCTTCCTGTTCATTCTCTCCTGTTTCTTTCTCTATGAGTTCACATTTTCTTAAGGCTGACGACTCTTTCCTGCTTTCCAGCATTACGCAAACATCGTTAACTTTGTACAATTTTTTTATTTCGTGTTGAATCGTGCCGAAGATAGCGTCTAAATTCTCATTTTTTGTGATTTCAGCAATAATTTCATTGATTTTCTTCGACAATTGATACTCCCTGGCATTTTCAATGGCAATAGAAATATGGTTTGAGAAAATTCGTAAAAGTTCGATATCCGATGGATCGGTAGGTCTACTATTATATATATTGTCTACGTAGATCACGCCGATATTTCTTCCGCTGAAGATTAAAGGAACACTATGATAATGGCCGCTGTGTTCCCTCTTTATACCGATTTTCTTTAAAAAATTATCCTGTCCCACTGGGATCGTACCCTTACGGTTTGAAAATGTTTGGGTAATGATGTTTTTTTCCTTTCGTATCGAATGACTTATCTCGCGTACCGCGGCATTAAATCTCTCGCTCAGGTAAAACTCTTTTTTGTTTAGACCTGGAGTATGAAAAAAACTGAAATCACCTTCCTCCATGAAAGCAGCCTTAAATCTATTCAATATCTCGGAAATAGTTTCATTATTTAAATCAAGCCAGATTTTATCTTCATAAATTCTTCTAACGGAGATCTCATCAAATGGCCCTACCGCCCTTTTTACTACGAGCATGTCATCATCATTCTCATCCTTTAAAAACAGCACCGCCCGGTTAAATCCCAACCCCTGGCCCAGGGTGATGCAGGTTAACATTAAGAAGAGTGTCCTGTCAAGTTCCGCCGCCTCCTCTCCCTGGATATAACGTGCCATTTCAGCGATGATGTTCAACTTTTCCAAAAATTTTTGATTAGCCAGGACATCGGCAATTAAATTACCGATGAATTGGAAAGAATCTTTTTCATCCTCCCTGAAGCCACTCTCCAGTATTTTACCTTCATAATCCAGTTTGTTGGCGCAACGCAGCAATCCCACCGGGCGGTTGTTAATAACAAGAGTCGAAAATATAGCATTTTGAATCCTGCCTGAATCAAGTATCTCCTTTTCATATTTTTCAATTATTTCTCTATGTTTGCCATTAATTCCCGGTACATCATTAAGACATTCGGTGGCCATATCTATAAAAATGCGGCCGGTTATAAAATCTCCTCTGCGGTAAGTTTCCAGGAAATTTCCAATGTCTGTTCTAAAAATTACTTTGCCGGTATCGTCAACTTTCCTGATGCAGGTTGCTCCTTTTCCCAGGGAGTCCGTTGCCTTATTATAGACAAATATAGTGCTCATCTCCGTGTTAAAATAGCGGCAGATGTTTCTAACAATGGTCTGTGATAAATCTTTTGCAGACAGGTTCCTGTTAATTTCACCGCTGATTTTTTTAATGGATTCATAATTGTGGGTTTCCCGCATCGATTTTATTGTCAGCCCGGCGTAATGAAGTAAATTTCTTAGATAATCGAATCCTTTTGGCTTAATTGCCCTTCCTGATTTATGATTGTCCATACCGATCAGGCCGATAAGCTCTTTTTCCACCTGTACTTTCAATGTACAGGAATTGGGAGCATCGCCCCAATCGATTTTTTTCTCTTTTTCCAGTTTATCTTTTCCATAGAGCCTATAGAAGCTTTTATCTTGATCTATAAAACCTTCTAAATCATCATCGAGAGCGATTGTCGACTTGGCTTTTCCCGGACTTTTTTCTGTGTTAGCTACTCTTTCAACAAAGCCCCTCTCCTTGCTCACAAAATAGAATCTTGCCCTATCGATGCCGAACTCCGTTATGCCCTGTAACAAAATATCGATAATCTTCTTTTCATACTGGGATTTCAAACTTAAGTTTTTATTATATTTTACGCCTTGTAGTTTTTTATTGAATTCGGTGAGAATTTTTTGCCTGGTTACATCCCGGCCAATGGTTATTGCCAGGTTATATTCACCGTTAATATTCCTTATAGGTGTTACTGTTTCTTCTATATAAAATTTCCTTCTCTTCCCGTCGGTGTTCTCTCTAAAATCCTCGAATCCGGTTCGTACAGTTCTGCCTTTTTCCCAGGCCTCATCCGCGAGGCATTTTTTTGTACAAATTGCGGATTCCATTTTAGATTTTACTTTTCTGAATACCACATAGCATGGCTTACCGATTATCTCAGGAGAATGCTTTGCGATAGTTGCTTTATTGGCAAATACAATTTTGTATGAATCTTTCTCGATTATTGCCACCTGATCCGGTATTGAATCGATAACTTCCTGGAGCCAATCTCGTTGGTTCTGTGTAAGCTGTACTTCCTCCCGGTTCCTTTTTAGCTCGTAAAGGGTAAGTATCGTTTGAGATATTTGCCCCCAATTATTTATCGGTTTAGGGAAATAGTGATGTATCTCGGCTTTTATGATTTGCCCGACCTCACCCGGAGCTCTATCCTTCCCGGTACACAATATGGCTTGAACAAATTGGTGCTTTTCCTTGATCATCGAAACAGTTTGAGAACCAGTAAAATCCTATAGCGCTCACCTAAATTGAC
>JAGLSW010000344.1 GCA_023135565.1 Candidatus Aminicenantota bacterium
GGTAATGAACAACGTGTTTTACATAATTCAAGTTCCCACCCTCAGGCGGCTTTTTCTCAAACTTAGTCTTGAAAAGACACTATATATAAAACGTAATAAAGAGCAAAAAGGTTACGGCAGATCAAGAAGGGCTCAGGAGGAGCTTCTATTGCTCAGGATGATCTCAAGAAGGACTCAGAAGGAGTTTTTAGGGATCAGGTTAAGGAAGCGGCTCTTGAACTTTAGGAGGTTGGGCACTCGTGAGGTCTAAGGGGCTGAGTTCTTCCTGGGAAATATCGAGATTCCCCTATACCTGAGTTCTCCCGATCTCCTCCTGAGTTCTCTTGAACCCCTCCTGATCTCTCCCGATTACTATCCTTTCTCGGTGAAATAGACCCCGGCAAACACAATAAGAGAACCGAAAAACAAGTTTAGGCCCACCGCCTCTTTTAGGAATATCCAGGCAATAATGTAGGTCATCGGCGGAATAGTATATAAATAGACGCCCACTTTCTGGGCTTCGGTTTTTTCTAAGGCATAGAAGTAGAGCAGGGTGGCCAAGAAAGAACAGGTGACGCCCAAAAAAGCGATAGCTGTCCAGGCATCGAAAGTGATTGTGGCTAAGGAAAAAGCTTTACTTTGCATTTCGATTAAGGCCGGGGGGATCATATACAGCGCGCCTATAAAAGTAACCGCCGCGGTCAAACCTAAAGCCCCCATACGCCGGGTCTCATTTTTTCCCAGCACTGAAAAAATCCCCCACATAAAAATACTGATAAAAACCAGCAGGTCGCCCAACATGTGACCTTTAAGATCGAATTCTTTCAAAGTGTCGATGCCCATGACCACTAACACGCCGATCAGGGCGCAGCCGATGCCCAGGGCTTTTTTGCGGCTGATTTTTTCGCCTAAAAACAGGGCGGCGATAATTGCGATGGAGATGGGGCCGGTCACCGCATAGAGCGACGCATTAGACGCCGTCGTATACTCCAGCCCGATAGTCTGCGTCCCATAATGCAAACCGGTGCCGAAGAGGCTCAACAAAAAAAGGCGGCCCAACCAGCCCATACCGCCCCAGCGGATTTTTTCCCGGCGCACAAAGAGCCACGCCATGAAGCACAATGATGAAATCAGCAAACGCAGGGCTACTAAGGTAACCGGTGGCACCACGGGCAGCGCTTTTTTTGTAGCGATAAAAGAAGCGGCCCAGAAAAAGCAGGCGGTAAAAAGAGCAGCCCTGGCCGGAAGAGGCATGATGCTCTTTTGCGAGGTGTTTATTGCTAATACTTCGTGAAAGTTTGCTAAAAAAGCAAGTTTTTTTGTCAACCTGGTCGAAGATGCTTTTCCCAGGCCCATCATGGGCTGCGGGCGCCGCCTGCTTTTTGGGTTAAAGTCGAGTTCTTTTTTTTTCATTTCTAATTTTATTATAATATCTTCATATTTGCAATGGTGTACCGCATAACTATTCATCGTTTTTAGCACGGCGCCGTCGTCGCCGTTGAGCATCCAATTCCATAAATTCATGACTTGAGTCACTTTTTTACTAATACTTCGGGAAAGTTTGCTAAAAAACAAACCCCGCGGCGCGGGCGGCGCCCATTTTTGAGAAAAAACTTGACATTACGTTTTTAGGGGAGTATAATTTCCTCGCAATGAATGGCAAAAAATTTAACATTTTGATTATTGACGATGATAAAAAGTTTATCACAGAAGCAAAAAAAATGCTGCGTGATTTAGGAGAGATCGATTTCGATGAAGGGTATTCGGAAGCGGATTTTTATTCATTGTATAAACCGGGGAAATACAATGCCATTATCCTCGACCTGCGTCTTAAATCCGGGTATGAAGGCATGGAATTGTTAGAGTATGCCCTGAATGAAGACCCCCATGCGCCGATCATCGTATTGACCGGTTATGCATCCATCGAAACCGCTGTAAAATCTCTCCGCCTGGGGGCAAAAGATTATTTAGAGAAGCAGTACCTGAAAGAGAAGGATTTCAAAACAGAATTTATAAAGAAGATTAATCGCATTATAATCGAAGATAAGGCCGTTAAAATAGCTGATCAAAAACTGGCGGAATCCGCTGCCGTTGACCGGGTGATCGGGAACGATATAAAAATAAAGCGCATTATCGCTTTTGCCGAAAAATTTGCCCGGGAAAAGGAGTCCCCGATTCTGCTGGTTGGAGAAATGGGCACCGAAAAAGGGCAGGTGGCGCAGTATATTCACAGGAAAAGCAGTGTCCGGGGAAAGTTTGTAAAAAAAGTGATTAACCCCGGGGAAGAGGATTTAGCGGCTCAATTGTTCGGCGGCGATAAGGCTGAAGGATTGATTAAACAGGCCCAGGCCGGTGTATTGTATCTTGAAGATGTGTTCCGGTTAGATTATGAAACCCAGCAGCGCCTGCTCGATTTTTTCGACAGCGGGGAATTGAAGAAGACAGGTAAAAAACATGGGCAGGCCGTAAAAGTACAGGTTATACTCTCCACCAGCCGTTCGTCCGACCAGTTGATAACGAACAAGAATATTCATGCTAACTTTTTTTACCGGGTAAAAACCCCGGAGATATTGATTCCCCCATTAAGGGAGAGGGGCGATGATATTTTCCTGTTGTCCCAATACTATTTATTGGAATTAAAGCACCTGGGTAAGACGACAGCCGGCGCTATTTCTAATGAAGTCCTGAAAATGTTTAAAGCTTACCCCTGGCCCGGCAATCTTTTTGAACTCAAGCATGTCATCGAATTATCCGGCATGAATGCCCGGTTAGATAACGATAAAACCATAAAGCCCGGTCATTTACCTTTTGATCTGCAAAATGGAGTTTTGGAAAAGCCCGGCTCGGCACAGATAGACTTAGATAAAATACTGGCAGAAACGACATTGAAATATATGGCGGCTGCGCTAAAAAAATCGAAGGGCGCAAAAATCGAAGCCTACAAGTATTTAGGATACCCGGAGAGCAAGCGGGGCACGTTAAACACCCGCTTTAAGAAAGTTTTCACCACCTACCCGGATCTGAAAGGGAAGTACCCTGGAATTCATAAATTATACCTGGAGAAATAATGCAAGAAATTAGATGTATTATAGAGGATTGCCGCACAGCGGCTCACCAGAAGTTTTTGGAGGTGTCGGAACCTTTTTTCAAAAAGGTTCTGACTCGCCGAAGGCAAATAGGTATGAAAAGTCCATGGAAGATATAAAGAAATTAAAACTATTGATCGTAGATGATGATAGAGATCTGCTGCGGCAGTTGGAGTTCCTGTTGGAAGATGATTTTAAAGAAGTGCTGACCGCCTCTTCGAAAGAGCAGGCCCTGGAATCGGTCTCCGCGCACGGCGATGTGGATGTGTTTCTTGTCGATGTACGGTTGAGTGAAACCGATCCGGGGAATAGAGAGGGGCTGGAATTGGTCAAAGAGATACGCAGGCAAAACAGTAATGCCGTTATCCTGATGATGAGCCGGTATACTGCCGCTAAATATGAAGAACTTGTTAGGCAAGAAGCTCAGGCCGACGGGTTTATCCGCAAACCTTTTACTATGGATGAATTTATCGAACTGGCAGCCGGGATAAAAAGAGAGGAGCAATGCTGATACAACTGCTGGTTAACGGTTGTATCTCAGGCGCTGTCTATGCTTTGGTAGCCCTGGGATTTTCTATCATCTACCGCTCTACGAAAATTTTTCATATTGCACATGCAGCAGTCTACACAGCGGCAGCTTATTTTCTTTATATGTTTTTCATCCAGCTTCACCTGGGATTGGTAACGTCTATAGTGCTGGGTTTATTCTGCACCGGCTGGCTGGGTGTTTTAATGGAAATAGCCGTTTACCGCCCACTTTTTAAAGAAGAGGCTTCCGGCAGTGTGATGCTGGTCTCTTCAATCGGCATTATGACGATTGTGGTCAACACCATTGCCATGCTCTGGGGCAATGAAACAAAAATTATCCTCTCCGGCATTAGCGAAGTAAAAAAATTCACCAACCCCTTTGCCGGGGCCGACTCTGCTTTTAAAGAAATCATACTCACCATGCCCCAGGTATACCAGTTTTGTATATCCGCTGTAATCATCCTGCTGCTTTTAATCGTTTTAAGTCGCACAAAGTTCGGCAAAAAAATAAAAGCCATCTGCGATAATGACCGGCTGGTGGAAATCTTCGGGGTTTCGCTGCTTCGCTACAGGGTAAAAATATTTTTTGTCGGATCTGTAATGGCCGGGTTGGGCAGTATTCTTTTTGCCGTGGATGTAGGCATGGACCCTTATGTAGGCATGCCCATCTTGTTGATTGCCGCCGTCGCAGTCATTGTCGGTGGCGTGGAATCTTTTAGCGGGGCCGTACTGGGCGGTTTTTTGCTCGGTTTTTCCAAAGCCCTGGTGGTCTGGAAAATGTCGGCCAAATGGGAAAATATGATCGTTTTTTTGCTCTTGATCTTGTTTTTGTTATTCCGGCCCGAAGGCATCCTTGGCCGCAGGAAACGGAGGGTCTAAACCATGACGAACGCCACCAATCACCAATCACCAATCACCGATCACTCTTCCTCCCCCCTCGGCCCCTCTCCCTCCCCCCTCACCCGGCTTTATCGTTGGAAATATTCGCTGCTCCTGCTGCCGCTGCTGGTTACGTTTCTATTCTATATATTTACTTCTATATTTAGCGCCGCCGGGTTCCGCTCGATCAACTATCCCCTGCACATGCTGGTAATGATTAATATTTATATTATTTTAGGCTTTTCCATCAACTTAGTCACCGGGTATACCGGGCTTTTATCTCTCGGGCACGGCGCTTTTTACGGCATTTCCGCTTACATTACCGTTTTGGGCTTAATGGTCTTAAAAATACCCTTTTTACCCGCCCTAATTTTAGCAATTCTTTTTAATATGTTGATCAGCTTGTTGGTCAGCCTGCCTTCTATTCGTTTAAAGCAGGACTATTTTGTTCTCGCCGTCATCGGTTTCCAGATGGTAGTATATACGATATTGTACAACTGGACCGGCGTCACTCGCGGACCCTACGGTATTCCCGGAATTCCCAGGCCCAAACTTTTAGGCTTGTGGCAGGTAGGCGAAGTCTGGGAATATGTTGTTTTATCTTACATTTTCTTAATTTTAGTGTTTATCTATTTTTCAAAACTTGACCGCTCATCTTTCGGCAGGGTGATCAAAGGCATCCGCGACGACGAATTAGTCGTTGCCTCCATGGGGCGGAACGTCAACCTGATGAAAGTCTATATCTTTGCCATTTCCGCCGGGATAGCCGCGTTTTCCGGCGCATTATTCGCTGTCTTCGCCACTTACATCGACCCCACTTCGTTCGGGCTGGAAGAGAGTATCTTTATCATCATGATAATTTTTATCGGTGGCAGCGGCAATTTAAAAGGCGTTTTTTGGGGCGCTTTATTCGTAGAACTACTGCCTGAAATGCTGCGTTTTTTGCAAATGCCCGATGCTGTAGCTGCCAACCTGCGGCAGATTCTTTTCGGGCTGATACTCATTGTCCTGATGCGGTTTAAACCCACAGGCTTTGCCGGAGACTACGACTATGACTAACCGGCACATATTGACAATCAAGAACCTGAGCAAAAGCTTCGACAAGGTAGAAGTATTAAAAAATCTCAAAATCTCCCTGGGACTTGGTGAAATATATGCCATCATCGGACCTAACGGCGCGGGCAAAACCACTTTGTTTAACCTCATAACCGGCATCATCCCCAAAGATGCAGGAACAATTGTATTTTATAAAGATGAAACTAAGCAAAAGTTTTTTGGGGGTCCAGGGGGCGAGTTTTCAAAAAAGCCCCCTGGTCGCCGAAGGCATGAAAACAACCTACCCATAGATATTACAAAAAAGAAATCTTATGAAATCGCCCGTTTAGGCATCGGCAGGACATTCCAGGGCAACCGGGTATTTGCCAACATGACCGTGCTTGAGAATGTAATGTTTGCCCGGCAGTTGGTCGAAATAGAGAACCCCATCTCTATCATGAAATCGACACATAAAAAGCTTTTAAATCAACATAAAAAAAACACCGGCCTTACAGCCGGTGAAAAGGAGGTGAAAAACCTGGAAGAATTATTAAAACAAGAAGCCGAACAGCGGCTCGATTTTGTCGGTTTAAGAGAAGTGTCTGCTCACAAAGCAGAAGAACTCTCTTATGGTCAACAGAAGCTGCTTGCTATTGCCCGGCTGCTCATGGCGGACAGCCGGCTGCTGCTATTCGATGAACCTACGGCAGGAGTAAACCCCAAATATGCCGCCCGTATTGCGGAAATTTTCAAAAAGATCGTATCTAAAGGCGACAAAACGATTTTGTTTATCGAACACGACATGAAATTTATCCAGGCATTGGGCTGCAAGTGTTTGTATCTTGAAGCCGGTAGGTGTCCCTGGCCTTTTTTCGAGTTGGAAGTGATCATGAAGAACCCGGAAATTCGTAGAAAATTCATGGGAATGTAGGGAGTAGTCGAAGAGTGAGTGGTGAGTAGTGAGTAGTAAACGATGGTCGAAAAAGATAAGGAGTAGTAATAGTGAATTTTGATTGGTTAGTGGTCTTGAGGTAAAATGAGTAATAATCAGGAATTTAGATTGGATGATTTTGAGTTGTATAAAATTGCCGGTGAATTCAGGAAACAAATCTATAAAAAAATCAAACGTTTGCCGGAAGAAGAAAAGTATGCATTATCTCCCCAGATGAGGAGAGCCGCCATATCGGTTTCCAACAATATAGCCGAAGGCCATGGCCGCTGGAATTATCAAGAAAACATCCAGTTTTGCCGAATATCCAGGGGGTCTGTTGAAGAAGTCATAGATGATCTTAATATTTGCATTGACGAAAACTATTTCCCGGGGTTTGAATTAGAAGAACTAAAAGCTGAAGCATACAAACTCATCGAAAGAATTAACGGTTATATTGCATATTTAAGAAAGCAAAAGGAGAGAGCTAAGAACCAATGAAAAAATCACAAAACACTACCAATCACCAATCATCTCTCACCAATCACTCTCCCACCACCAATCACCAATCATCTCTCACCAATCACTCCTCCCCCACTACCCCTCACTCTTCATCTCCCCACCAATCACCTCTCACCCCTCACCCCTCACTCCTCCTTGAGACTATAGGGCTTTTTGCCGGGTACAAGAAGGCGAGAAATGTTGTACGGAGTATCGACCTTATTGTTGAAAAAGGTGAATTTGTCGGTTTATTCGGCACCAATGGGGCCGGGAAATCCACTATCTTGAAAGCCATCATGGGTATCCTGTACCGGCAGCAAGGCAAAATCCTTTACTATCTCGGCAAAAAAGAAGCCGTCGATATTATCGAGTATCCCCCCGATAAAAGGAGCCGTTTAGGAATCAAGTATCTCACCCAGGACGCCCGGATTTTTCCCGGTTACACGGTTAAAGAGAATCTTCTTTTTGCAGTGGATTTCGACAAAAAAAAATACACTGAAAGAATTGCCGGAATAATCGATTTATTTGTCGATTTTTCAGACAGCGCTTTTTTGAACAAAAAAGGCGATGAACTCAGCGGCGGTGAAAGGGAAAAAACGGCTATCGGTATGGTATTGATGACCCAACCCCGGCTGCTTATGTTGGACGAACCTTCCGCCGGGCTGTCGCCCCAGTTGGTGAAAAGTCTTCTCGAGGGCATCAGGAATTACCAGCGCAGTCAAGGAAACGGCATGGCCGTGATTTTGATCGAGCAGCAGAAGTTATTTGAAGCCAAGGATATTTGTGACAGCCTATATTTATTGAAAAACGGCAGGATCATCGATCTTGAAGGAAACGAATCCAATGGGAAGTTACCTGTATCGGCGGTAACGGACGCCAAACTGGAAGAGTTTATGTTGGTCAAGAGTTAGAGATGAAATATTTTAGCCCACAGATCACACAAAGCGGGTGGCACCCGCAGCCCATGAA
>JAGLSW010000345.1 GCA_023135565.1 Candidatus Aminicenantota bacterium
TTTAAACCAGGAATATGCAAAAGAACTGCTTTTCGGCCAGTATACAGCCCGGATTTATTATGCCCTTTAGTATTACAAGCATGTACAAGGCTGAGAGATATATTTCATCCGGTTGAGCAATCTTTAAAGCCGAGAACAATTGAGGATTTCGTCGCATTTCAAATTAAGTTGAAATTATAACCGTTTTTTCGATTTGTACAGCCTGAAATTTATGGTATAATAGAAATCTTAAAAAAGAAAACAAAAACAGGAGGCAAAAATGAATCGCATAAAAAATCAATGGGTGCTCAAAGCTGTTATCGGGGTCTTTATAGTTTTGGCTTTTAGCTTTAATAGTTTTTCCTGGATTTACCACAACCATGGCGGCAGCGCTTATGTTGATGGCGGGGAAGGCATAGCGGCTATAAGCAGCAGTATCGAAACCTATATTATCGACGGAGCCGGGTATTTTCTTAAGAGCTACGCCGATGTGTTAATCCTGTTAAACTATATCGAAACGACTGTTCCGGGGAACCTGGACCAAGCGGAACTGCAAGAGGTAGTGGAAAACGCTCTGACAAACTTGAACAGCGCCAAAAGCGCATATACACAGTTAATCACTTTGGCAGAAGCCACACCCTATAACGTAGAGGTCTTAGAAAAGCTTAAATTTTTAGATTATGATTCCTTTATAGAAAACAACGGCTTAATCCCGGTTGTATTTAAAGATGTAGAGAAATACCTGAAAAAAGGTGACATAACCGGAACTTTAAAAAAAAGCGCGGCTGCTTTCGATATGTTGGTATCTATTCTGAAAACTATCGAAGCCGACATAGCCCTGGGAAATATGCCGGATATAAACTCCCTGTGGAATTTAAACCAGGAATATGCAAAAGAACTGCTTTTCGGCCAGTATACAGCCAGGGTCTATTATGCCCTTTAAATATCACAAATAGATATAAGACGGAGATATATATTTCATCCGGTCGTGGTAATCGATCTTAATCACAAGCTGTCAAAGAATTCTCTTAAATGGAGGTAGGCATGGCAAAGTTCGGCGTCTTTTTTTTATACGAGTGGAAACGTTTTTTTAGTTTACGAAACCTCATCATACTATCAATTATATGGCTGCTGTTATTTGCGTTCACTATTGGTGGTATCGTTGAATATAAAGAGTTGATGGACAGGGAAGAAGAATTCAGGGAAACCCAGGATTTGATCTTTAAAAAATTTCCCAATTATGATGTGTACGGTGATTCGGGTATCTCCGTTTTATACTGCCCCTCAGCCTTGTCTATATTTTTTAAGGACATAGGCGTCTCACCCGAACTAATCGGCAAGTTAAACAGTATTGTCAATCTCGGCATATACGACAATTATAAATCCAGGTCCCTTTTTCGCGGTTTATTTTCCGGTATATGGAGTTTTGCCGGTTTTATATTTTTATGCGGCAGTTTGTTATGCTTATTTTGGGCAGCGGAACTATCGGTCGGCAGGGACTATCTTAAATTCCTGTGCAGCCTTTCTTCCCGGGTCAACGTTTTCTTATCATTGGTTTTTTCGCGGTTGATAATATTAACCCTGAATCTTTTGTTATTATTTACCGGCATGTATCTACTGCTGTTAGTGAATAATATAAATCTTCCTCCAACAGGTTTTTTCAACCTCTATGCCTTTTTCGGCAAAACCCTATTTATGCTCTTCTTTTTTTTCTTTTTGGGACTTATTTCCGGGTTGGTGCGGAGAGGAAAAGGCTTTGTGCTGCCCCTGATGGCATCCTGGGGTATCCTTGTATTCCTGCTGCCGGGATTGATACAGTATACAGCGGAGACGAAAACCTTCGGCAGCATAAAGGACTACCGGACCGAGATTAAAAAATTTGAGATGGTATCTGATTTTGAAAATCGCTGCTTAGAAAAAGAGGGGAAATTTAATATTAATAACATCGAAGTAGAAAGAAAGTTAATGGAGGACTACTATAACAATGACTATGCCCGCATAGAGGTATTGGAGAATGAATTGAAGGACGAACTAAAGTCCAATATCGAATTATTTCACAATCTATCTTTGATAACGCCCTCTACTTCTTATTACGCATCGGCTGTAGAAGTGAGCAGCCGCGGTTATGAAAATTTTTTGGATTTCTACACCTACCTCCAGGAAACCAAACGCAAATTCGTTAGATTTTATATCGACCGTTTTTATTATAATAACCCGGATGAAATGGTCAATTTTATCAAAGCCAAAGAGAACCTCTTTTATGCGAAAAGCCGTGTACCCCGGCATTTTGTCGCTGGTATAATTCTCGACTTTCTCTTTATTTTTGGGCTTTTTATCCTCTCTTTTGCGTGTTTTAAAAGGATGCTGACTCAAATCGAAAAAAAGGCGCATCCCGGCATCGCCAGCCAGGAATTAAATCTCAAAAAAGGGGAATTGAAAGTCTTGAAATCATGGGACGAACACTTCAAAGATATACTATACAACCTCTTCAGTGGGGGAATCAAAAAGAAAGAATACCTCCGCTGTACCCCTATCCTGAAATTAGACGGCAAAGAAATCTCCCCGCAAAAAGGCATAGATAACTTTCTTTATATCCCCGATCCCGAAGAACTCCCGGCAGATATAAAAGTGAAACACCTTTTAAAACTGGCGGCAGGATTAAACAGGATCAAAGAAATAGAACATAGCACCCTATTCAAAGCCCATGAATTCAAAAAACTAACAAAGAAAAAAATCAGCCAACTTTCCAGGGAAGAGAAGGCCCGTCTCCTATTAATTCTCAGTTCCTTAAAAAAGAGTCACCTATACTTGTTTTATGAAACCGCCCTTAAGCAGAGCGAAGATTTTGTCGTTAACTTTAAAGAAAAAATGGACCAATTAAAACAAGAAGCAGTTGTTATCTACCTCACCAGCAATGCGGTTATCAGTACATTTAAACCGGTAAAGGGTAAATTTTTTGTCGAACATTACGATTGGGTAAAATGGGTCGAACATATAAAAAGTATGAAAAAAGATGAATAAGAAAAGTATAGAAGGCTTTGGTAAGCGCTTAAAGGCAGTCAGGAAGAGCCTGGGGCACAAACAAAAAGAGTTTGCTAAAAGATTAAATATATCTGTAACCACCTTATCGGACATCGAGACCGGCAAGTCTCATCCCCGGTTTAATTTTTTTGTTAACATCGCTTATGAATACAAGATTAATCTATACTATTTGCTATTTGGGGAAGGGGAGATGTTTTATAATCCCCGGCAGGAGGGTGATGAAACGGTTGTTGAAGATTTTTTAGCGAGTATAGACAGTACAGATGAGCGAGAATTTTTCAAATGTTTTTTAAACTCCAGGTTGGTTCGTTATCACAGCCTGAACAATTTCAGGGAATATTATCTTGAGAAAGAGAAACAGATCAAACAAGACATGAAAAAAACTTTGAAATAGAGACCGGAATTCTCATTGTCGCCAGGGAAAAA
>JAGLSW010000346.1 GCA_023135565.1 Candidatus Aminicenantota bacterium
TGAACAAAACTTTTGATGAGCGATACGCTTTTCTACACAATAAACGGCTATCGTTGGCTCTTGCGGCGAAGCCGCTTATCGCCTCCCCGTGCGCACGGGGCAAAACTTTTTATGAGCGATACGCTTTTC
The DNA here is from genome assembly GCA_023135565.1 of Candidatus Aminicenantota bacterium. Lineage (GTDB taxonomy): Bacteria > Acidobacteriota > Aminicenantia > UBA2199 > UBA2199 > JAGLQA01. The sequence continues at coordinate 130 of JAGLSW010000346.1, forward strand.
TAACCTGGGAAACGTCCCTCATAGGCTCCCCGCGGGGCTGCGCACGCGCCGCATGCTTTGTTTTTATCTTACTCCTGTGTTATAATATCCGCCGACAACCTGGAAGCAAGATTTCCAGGTTTGAATTGTCTATATTAAGAGGATATTATTATGGATGAAAAAAAACAGGAAGATAAAATATTAACAGCAAAAGATAAAAAAGAAAAAGAAGAACCGGGCCTGAATAAAGAAGAACCACTCCTCGGCTCTTTAAACCCCAAAAAATTTAATTTTTCCATCTGGTATTTTTTGGGTACGCTCCTTGTGCTTTTAGTGATTAATACTTTTTTCTTTCGTCCTAATGGCGTGATTACCGTGGATTTTAGCGAATTCAAAGAAAAGATCAAAGCAGGAGAAATTCGCCGCGTGGAGATGGGCGGAAAGTACTTCAGGGGCCTCCCCCTGACAAAAGCGGAAGCGAACCGTCTCAACAACGAAAATTACACCGGACAAACACAGCTTTCTTCCCATTCCTACAAAACGGTGCGGGTGGACGACCCGGATTTTATAAAACTTTTGGACGGGAAGGGAATCGAATACTACGCCAAACCGCCGGGAAATAATACCTGGCTGAACCTGATTTTTTCCTGGGTGATTCCTATCGTGTTTTTTGTCATTGTCTGGCGTTTTATCAGCAAAAAGGTGGGCATGGCCAGCCAGAGCGTGATGTCTTTCAGCGAGAACCGGGCGAAATTAGTGGCCGAAGGCGATACCGGCGTGACCTTTAACGATGTGGCCGGGGTGGATGAAGCAAAAGCCGAATTGGTGGAAGTGGTGGATTTTCTAAAAGAACCGGACAAATACCACGCCATCGGCGGGAAAATACCCAAAGGTGTGCTGTTAGTCGGTCCCCCGGGAACAGGCAAAACCATGCTGGCCAAAGCCGTGGCCGGGGAAGCTAAAGTGCCCTTTTTCCGCATCAGCGGGGCGGATTTCGTGGAGATGTTCGTGGGTGTCGGAGCGGCGCGAGTGCGCGACCTTTTTAAACAGGCCCGGAAAAAAGCCCCCTGCATCGTTTTCGTGGATGAGCTCGACGCCATCGGCAAAGGGCGCGGCGCCTCTCTTTCCAGCAATGATGAGCGGGAACAAACGCTGAACCAACTGCTGGTGGAGATGGACGGTTTCGATTCCAGGACCGGGGTTATTATCCTGGCGGCCACTAACCGGCCCGAAATTTTAGACCCGGCTTTGATGCGGCCCGGCCGTTTCGACCGCCAGGTGTTGGTTGATAGGCCCGACCTGACAGGGCGGGAAGCCATATTAAAAATCCACGCCCGGGATGTGAAATTAAAGGAATCCGTGGATTTGCAAAAAGTAGCCCGGGGCACCCCCGGGTTTTCCGGCGCCGATTTAGCTAATATCGTCAATGAAGCGGCTTTGTTGGCTGTGCGCGGTGGGCGCGGTATAGTAGAGCAGAGGGATTTCGACCATGCCATCGAGAGGGTGATTGCCGGTTTGGAGAAGAAGAATCGCCTCATCAATCCCAAGGAGCGGGAGATCGTTGCCTACCATGAAATGGGTCATGCGGTGGTGGCTGCTTTTACGGAAGGAGCCGACCCGGTGCATAAGATATCTATTGTGCCTCGCGGATTAGGGGCATTAGGTTACACCATGCAGCTTCCTACGGAAGAGAGGTTCCTCATGACCGAGGATGAGTTGTTGAGCAAGATAGATGTATTGATGGGCGGACGCGCCAGCGAGCAGTTGTTTTTCGGCAAGATTTCCACCGGCGCGGCCAACGATATTTCCCAGGCCACCGAAATTGCCAGGAAAATGATCACCGACTACGGCATGAGTTCTAAATTCAGCAATGTGGTTTTAAATTCTCAAAAAGGTCCCATGTACCTCTCCTCGCCTTTGGGTCCCGGTTCGCGGGAATATTCGGAATCGACGCAGCAGTATGTAGATGAAGAGATTACGCGCGTGGTTAACGAACGTTATGATAAGGTGGTCAAGTTTTTAGAGGGCAAGAAGCCTTTCGTTAAAAAAGTGGCTGAGAAACTGCTCGCTGAAGAAGTGATCGAAGGCGATGATTTCAAAGCCATGCTGGATGAAGAAGCCCCCGGCGGGGGCGCCCTATGAGCCGCTGCGCGGCAGGAGCCAACGATGGCAGCCAATGAGGGGCTGCGCGACAGGGGCAGCGGGTGAGCGCTTTTGATTTTAAATTATCAAAAGTTT
>JAGLSW010000347.1 GCA_023135565.1 Candidatus Aminicenantota bacterium
CCGGCAGGGCCGCCGGAGGCAAGCTTGTTTTAGATTTTCACTAAAACTGAATAGTCATAAGCAAAACACTTGACCGTAAAGGATTGCTGTAATATAATCTCTCTTATACGATGAACTTAATAAAAACGATATTCTTAGTACGCCACGGCAAAACTGCATACAACGATGATGATCTTTTGCAGGGCAGCATAGATTTACCTATAAGCGAAAGCGGCAAAAAAGAAGCTGAACTCCTGGCTCAAGAACTACAAAACGAAAAATTCGACGTTTTCTTCCACTCGCCCCTAAAAAGAGCCCTACAAACCGCGGAAATAGTAAATAAACACCATAAGAAACCATTTAAAGAAATCCCCTGCTTCTCCGAAATAGAGGTAGGCCAGTGGGAAGGTCTGAATTATTTCGATATGATCGCCAACAATAACGAAATTTTTTTAGCTTGGCTGCAAGACCCTACCGTAGAAATCCCCGGCGGCGAAAGTCTTTGCCAGGTTTTCGAGCGAGTGAAACCCGGGGTGCAAGAGATACTGGCTTCCCCTTTTAGCCACATCCTGATCGCCGCCCATGCCGCGGTGAATCGCGGAATCCTGGCCGCCCTGTTAAATATTAAGCCCGAACCGGCCCGTATGTTCAGGATGAAGAACGGCGCTTATTCGAAGTTCCTGGTTTATGAGAGCGGCCGGCATATGTTCACCGTAGTGGAATCCTGGAATAACAACAAACACCTGGAGAATATAAGATGAAATACCTACAGCAAGACCTGAGAGAGAAGCTCTACGATGCCATAAAAGATGAGTACGATATCAAACCCGGAGACATCGCGTTTTCCATTCCCCCGGACAGGAAATTCGGCTGTCTCTCCACCACCATCCCTTTTATTATCGCCAAAAAACAAAAAGAGAAACCTTTCCTTATCGGGAATAAGATAATCGAGAAAATTAAAGACAGATTGGATATGTTTTCGGAAATCAAACTGGCCGGCGGCGGTTTTATCAACTTTTATTTTAAGAAGGGTTTTCTTTTTAAGTACTTAGTGGAAAACAGGGACAGGCAGATAAAAAATAAAAATCACAAAATGATCGTGGAACATACCAGCATTAATCCTAATAAAGCGGCTCATATCGGTCATTTACGTAATGCCTGCCTGGGCGACACCCTGGCTAAAATGCTGCGTTATCTCAACTACGAAGTAGAAGTGCAGAACTATTTGGACGACACCGGTATCCAGGTAGCCGATGTGGTGTGGGGCATGATGCACTATAACCTGGAAGAGATCAAAAAAATCAAAGGGCTGGCTTCCTACCTCTGGCATCTTTATGCGGATGTTAGTAAACAGTTAGCCGGGAACGATGAATTCAAAGCAGAAAGAAACTTAGTACATCAAAAAATCGAAGACAAAATAGACCCGGAATATGAAATCAGCGACTATATTGCCCAGGAAGTATTAAAAGATCACATCCGGGTCATGGATATTTTAGGCATCAGGTACGACCTACTGGTCAGGGAAAGCGATATCATCCATCTCGATTTTTTCAAAGATGCTGCCGAAATTATGGAAAGAATCAATATCATGTATCCTTCTAAAGACCCGGAAAAAGAAGGCTGCCAGGTAATCAAATACAAAAAAGAAAATATCGAAAAAATCATCGTCCGCTCGAATAATACGGTCACCTATATCGGCAAAGACATTGCCTATTCCATGTGGAAAGCGGGTCTTTTCGATAAAGATTTCTTTTATTCTACATTTCACACCTATGCGGATACGGGCAAAGAGATATTCATTACCGGTTCCGAAGGCGAGGACAAGGAATTTAATTTCGGCGGCGGTCGCACCGTTTACAATGTCATCGGCGTCAGGCAGTCTTACCTGCAAAATATTATTTCCCAGGAAGTCATCGAACCTCTCAGTCCCGAAGAAAGTGAACGGGAAGCTATCCATTTTTCTTATGAGATGGTGGCCCTGACGCCCCGCTGCGTAGAAGAAATGGGTTTTGAAATCAGTGCAGAAGACAGTAAAAAACCCCACGTGGATGTGTCGGGACGTAAAGGTATCGCCGTGAAAGCCGATGATTTGATAGAAAAGTTGGTCGTTAAATCTCTCCAGGAAGTAAAATTAAGAGACCCGGATATCGCAGAAGAGAGGGCCCGGCGGATTGCCAAAGATATTGCCGTGGGTGCGCTGCGTTATTTTATGATTAAGTTCAGTTCCAGTTCGGTGATTGCTTTCGATTTTAAAGACGCCCTGGCTTTTGAAGGAGACACCGGGCCTTATTTGCAGTATACGCTGGTCAGGATAAACAGTATTTTGCGCAAATTGGAAGATAAAGACGCCGTTTTCGATGCCCGGAGATTAGACCTCAGCCTGTTAGAAGAAAAAGAGTACGGCATTCTTTACGAAATTTTGTTAAGCCTTTCGCTTTTGGAAGTGCAGGTGGAGCTGGCCGTGGAGAAGCACGAAGTCTCGGTAGCGGCTAATTATACTTACACTTTATGCCAGAAAACCAATCATTACTATCATTTATTTCCTATTGTGGTGGAGGAGAACCGGGAGATCAAGCACATCAGGATAAATTTGATTTTGTTAGTAAAGCAAAAACTGGAGAAGCTTTTATCTATAATGGGCATCCCCATCCCGGAGAAAATGTAGCGCCTATTCCATATTTATAGATAAAAAAAGGACAGTCAATCATGATGCGAGCCACACCCGGAGACGAATGAAATTAAGTAAAAGTTTTGATCAAACTTTTTTGAAGGTTTGGCCCCCGGCAGGGTCGCCGAAGGCAAAAAGTAATTTCATAGTGGGCTGGAAAGCCGAAAAGCATCCCAGCCTATCCCTACCTCTAACTTTAACATTTATTACAAACGCTAAAATTCAAGACCGGACCCTCGGGGGTCCTATTTTTTCTTTGATTTCTTTTTCTTATAATGATAATAATCCCGCAATTTAGGCCGGGTTACCTTGTGGAGTTTACAATGTTCGGGAGCCTGGTTAATCACCCCGATTTGTCTACCCTGCTCCGTTTTTACACCGAAAAACACACCCGGCTGGAACAAAAGGATCACTGTTGAGCCGCCATAGGCGAAATGCCTGCCGTCAGCAAAAAGAAAATCAACATTCCTATCTTGATTTTACTGCCGATGCCACAATTGTTTGTTTTGGTTGTAACTAAAAAACTCATGTTTTTCTCCTTTTTTTACTTCTATTTGTTCGGCGGCCAATTATATATTTTGACCGGTTCTTCCGGTTTATCGGCAGGTTCAAAATCCAGGATCCGGGAATAAAAGTAAAACTCTTGCTCCAGGGAATCTTTTTTGTTTTTTGCGATCCTGAACCCATGCTGCTCGTTCGCGTATGGTTTGTAGGCAGTGGGCACTCCCTTTTCCTTTACTGCTTCGAACATTTTTCGGGATTGTTCGGGTGGAACAACTTTGTCTTCCTCGCCCTGGAAGAAGATTAAAGGCGTATCCAGGAGCTCCAGCCCGTATATAGGTGAACGCATCATATATTTCTTTCTCTCTTCCGGGTAAGGGCCGGTTACTTCATCCAGGTAATGGGCCTCGAATTTGTGGGTGCCTTCTGTAAGGGTGATTAAATCCGAGACGCCATAATAACTGGCCCCTGCTTTACAAATATCCGTGAAAGTTGCCAGCACTAATGTAAGATAGCCGCCCGCACTGCCGCCGCGTGTTAACACTCTCTCGATATCGATGGGTTTTATTTTTTCTTTTTCGACTTCTCTTTTTGCTGCTATTTTCTCTGCTGCTTCTTCTGTGGCAAGATATTTAGCGCAATTCACACAATCATCCCTGTCGTAAACGCCCCAATTATAGTAGAGCGATAAACGGTATTCACGGCCATAGCCGTTACTGCCCCGGTAATTTACGTCTGCAACAGCGATTCCGCGGCTGGTAAAGTACTGTATTTCCAAATTTAAATTGGTTCCTGCCGCTGCGGTGGGACCACCATGAGCCAGGAGCAGTAAAGGTGGTTTCTCTCCATCATCAGAAGCTTTATATTTGGGGTTTTTAGGGTAATAGTAAAAGGCAAAGGAATGATCTTTCATGTAAGTGCCGGTATGGTAGTCGATAGGAACCGGTGTAGCTAAATATTTCCTGATGTCATCAAAATCTTTCGCCTTCATGCTCATATGAAGAACTTTACAATTCCATGTTTTGGGATCAAGGGAGACAACCGAGGTGGGATGGTTATAACAACCTGCAATAAAAATAACCTGGCCCGAGGCCGTTACCCTGACATGGCTTATCTCCGTGGCCACAGCTTTGAAGCCTTTGATACCGGTTAGTTCTATATCCTCAGATACAAATTTTCCCGGTTTGTCCGGGTCGAAAATTGCCAGGTGCCATTCGCCTTCCTTATTATAGGCAGCAACTATTTTATTATCCGGCAAAAAATCATATGTAGGCATGCTCATGTACCATTGAGGTAGGCCGAATTCTGAATTTTCAGGCGCATTGCAGGTAACCTTCTCCACTTTTTTCTCTTTTTTATTAATATCATACCTGTATATATGCCACCAGTTATCTACGTCGGATACGAAATAGAGATATTTTTCACAAGGAGACCACTGCGGCTGATATAGGGACTGGGGTTGATCGAACCAATCATCATCGAGCGGCTCACATTTTCTCTCGACAATTTTTTGTTGTATAGATTCCTCAGTAAACAGCTCAGATGTATTACCCGCAATCTTCTGGTGATTTTCCGGTAGGCCATCCTTTATATCGGCAATCCAGAGTTCATTACTATCCCAGGGCATGCGCGGAAAATTCCATGCTAAATATGCCAGTTTCTTTCCATCAGGGCTCAGGCATGGAGAAGAGTAAAAATCATAGCCGGTACCGCTGTCGAAATCATTACCGGGTCCTCTACCTGGTACGAGCACTTTTTCCGGTTCTTCGCCTTCCAGGTCGATAGCCACTATGGATACCACAGGGAAGCCGTTTTCGTCGGACACCGAATGATCTTCCTTTACACAGATCATCCGCTTTCTATTTTCATCGATTATGCCGTTCCCATAGCTCATGAATACTTCCGGTGTGATAGGTTCCGGCATTTTCCCTCCGGATTGTTTGAATATGCGTTGGTCGGCGGTTTTGGGATAAGTTGCCGGGTTATAGTTCGAAAAATATACCGTATCCCCTGAAACGGCCAGGGCGCCTCCTCCATAACTATAAATAATAGAACGGGCGCTAAAACCGTTGGGGGTTATATTTTTGATCTTTTCTTCTTTTTTATCTTCACCGGCTGAATATCGCATCACTACATAGCGCCCCTGCTCATCCGGGCGGCTTTCCACCCAGAAAATATTATCTCCTTCCACCACCAAATCTTTAAAAGAAACTGCCCCTCCGGCTATCATGTCGGCGGTTATCGAGGACGACCATGAACCGCAGGCTTTCGGCTCTTTTTTTCCCGGGAACGTTTTTTTTGTTTTTGTATTAACCATGTTATTCTCCTTTTTGTACTATTTTTTCAAGTACTTACGCCCTTCTAATCGAATGACTTTGTCGGATTCAGCTATCGGTCTTCCCACAAGATATTTACTGTTTTTAATGGCGGTGATATTGACTCCTTTTTGAAACAATATGACCATGTCCGATCCCCCGAAGGTAAAATAACCGAACTGATCGCCTTTAGCTATCTTCATCCCTTTTTCAGCAAAGACGGTAACAGAGGAGACCTGGGCCATGCCGATGGGCAAAACAGCCACCAAACCGACTAACGGCGATTCTATGATAAGAATGCCCCGTGCCTGTTGAAACTGGTAGCCTGTGGGATCTGCCGCTTCAAATTTCCCATTTATTATATCGACATACAAGACGACTTTTGTTTTCATGGTATTACTATCGGTAACCGTCCTGGCTTCGCGAACATATCCCCCTACCGGGGCATGAAACCTATGATAATCGTAGGTATTTAAGAAGCTGTGCATGAAAAGGCCATTTTTAAACTTATCGGCATATTTACTGTTATCGAGGAGCTGTCTTATGTTATACTTATTAGCTTTAACCTGCAGCCGGTTTTCTGCCGTTTTAACCTGCCGCCGGTTTTTTGCCTTAGGGGATTTTAAAACCCATTTCACGATAGGACTGGATTCGACCGCAGGGACTTCCAGGCATGTGCCCTTAAACCGGGGTTTAATTTTTTTCCCTTCGCCTTTCAAAACTGTATTTAAATATCTCTCTTTTTTCTTATCTTCCTCCTGAACTATATTTAAGTATTTATCTATTTTCCACTGCCCCTGGCAAACGCTGTCTGCCGGGGAAACAATAACGCTGTCGTCGGACGGGGAGTCTACCGGCCTTCTACCGGGTCGAATATTCCTGGCAAAGAATTGATTGAAAGTCTTCCAACCGCTCGGTTCCGGGATATAATCCTCGACATTGTAATTGGGCGCTTTTTTAAAATCTTCAATAATATCGTTATTTATCGATCCACAAGTATCGAGGTATTGGCCCCACTGATTCGCAAACGCTTTTAACCACTGTTCAAACTCCGGGTACGTTTCACAATCTTTTGTGTCACAAGGTTTTAAATCCGGGTGCTGGGTAACCAGGAAATAGAAAAGGCATATGGCGTTATAATCTTCTCTTTTATCCGGGTTTTGAGGGTCGATTTGAGGGGTCCATTTTACTGTTTTTTCCACATATTCGTAATACTCGCCAAGTTTTCCAGGTACTTTCCCATCGATATAATTAGGCAGCGTGGACAAATCCAATTCTCCTTTTTTGTTTTCACATTCTTTGCCTCCTTCGATTCGATATTTGGCTTTTTCGAGGGATTCATTAAGCGCCTTTTTCAGCTTGTTATTTTTTTTTACAATCTTTTTTAATGCTTCTACGATATTCCCATTATCCGCTGTCGTCTCCGCAAACAGCCCCAGGGTTAAAAACGACACACAAACCAAAACAATTATTATTTTTTTCATGTTTACTCCTTTATTTTTGTTAAGTATTGTCAAAAGTTTTTAAGGGAAAACTTTCAAAAACCTACCTCGATAAACGCTTTGGGTTTATCGTTCCGACCAAACATCAAACCACACACAATAAGCGGCAGGCCGCTTACCGGTTTAAAAACCATTATTGCCTCCTTATAAATTTTTTTTGCACCGACAACCGGCAGTTTAGTAAACATGAAACCTTCGATGTTTACTTTCTCTTCGGTGCAGTTGTATTATAAAGACAAAAAAAAGAAAAATCTATAACAAATAGTTCAAAATATACAACAAATCGTTCAAAGTTCATGGAGGACTATAAATATTGTCTCAAAATCAAAAAAATGGCGTTTTGGCAGCATAATTGTTTGCCGGAATAAAACCGGCAGTAGGGGGAGGGCAAGTAGTTTAATCAAGAATGTTTAAGATAAAGGGTTTTAAGAGTTTTTCCCCAAAAACTCTTGACAATACGCCCACTCGCGTGGGGGGGCGTTTAGCTGCTTCGCAGCAAGAAGCAGCGTGTGAGCGC
>JAGLSW010000348.1 GCA_023135565.1 Candidatus Aminicenantota bacterium
CCTGGGTGGAAAAAATATTGCAGGAAGACCAGCGCACATCAGCGCCTAATGCCAATAAAGTATCGATCAACATAGCCGTTTGGATAGTCATATGCAAACTGCCGGTTACTTTTAAACCTTTCAAAGGCTTCTGCACACCATATTTTTCACGCACAGCCATCAACCCCGGCATCTCGGTTTCCGAAAGCTGCATCTCTTTCAAACCCCAGTCAGCCAACGAAATGTCGGCCACTTTGTGTTTTAACGATAAATCAAGTTCTTGTGGTTTCATCTTATTCTCCTTGTCTCGCCGCAGTCCGCCCATGGCAGCGCAGGGCGACCGGCGCAGCAAATCAAGATACTCGTCTCGTGTTTCCTGCAATTCTTGATTTGTTTGCCGTTTTGCTTGCCGTTCTAATCGCCACACTTCACGCTGTGCTTTTCGTTTAGCTATAACTGCGGCTAACTTTTGTATTAATTTTTTCATTTTACTTTACTTTTTTACAGATTGTGCGATAAATCCTTTCAGGCCCTTTTTCAGATCGAAATATTCGATCTTCTTTAAAGAAAAGCCTGAATCTTCGAGCCACTTCTCTATATCTTCTTTAGAGAATCCCAACCAGCGGTCGCCGTAGCGTTCCCGCATCCTTTCTATGTTGTGGGTCAGCAGGTCTACGATAATGATCCCGCCGCCTTTTTCCAGCACCCGGTGAATGTCGGCGAAGGCTTTTGCCGGGTCCGGCAGGTGGTGCAGCACCATATTGATTACTGCCAGACCGGCCTCTTCTTCCCGCAGCGGCAGGTGTTCCAATTCGCCGACTCTCAAGTCGATGTTATCGCCGTCACCGGCAAAACGGCGCCGCGCTTCTTCCAACATTTTAGGGGATTTCTCAACGCCGATCAACCGCTCTGCTTTTCCTTTAAGGGCGTCCAGCAGGTCGCCGGTACCGCAGCCCAGATCGACGATAGTATTCGCAGCGGAGAGGTTTTGCAGGATCAAGTTGTTTATATCCACATCCCCGATGATTTCCCGTTTCAGTTTTTCCCAGGCCCCGGCAATGGAATCGAAAAAGTTTATCATCGCTTTTGAACGTTCTTCCCGCACTCTTTTAGCCCCGGCAAGGTCACTTTTAAAAACGCTTTCCTTTTCGAAAAGGTATTTTACCGCCCCGACAAAGCGGCAGCCGTCTCCTTCTTCCGCTGCCGAATAGAACGTCCACATGCCGTCGCGGCGGCAGGTGAGCATTTTATTATCGGTTAAAATTTTTAAGTGGCGGGAGATTCGCGACTGGCCCATATTCATCACATCGACGATTTCGTTAACATTCAGTTCATAGTGCAGGGAGAGGTTGGCCAGTCGCAGCCGCGTTTCATCAGCAAGTGCCTTAAAGTAGTTAACGGTTTCCATGGGCATTACTATATCAAGATATATTGATATTGTCAAGAGGGGAAATGGTTTTTTTTATTTTTTTTGCTTATAACCATACTTCCATGTTATAATCAAAATCCAGGTACAGATACAGTGTTGTGTAGAATTCCCAAGGAGCTATTTTAGAACATGAAGTATGATATTTCGCTGGAAGATGAATTTAAAGAAAAATCCCGGCAAGAACTCTTAGCAGAGATCGCAAAACTGCGCGGGAAAATAGACAGCATAAAGGACACACCGGCCGCTGCTCCTCCAAAAACCGGGAGCCCCAAAATATTAATCGCCGAAGATGAACTGATGAACCAGGTGCTGCTGGTAGAACACTTTAAGTGCCAGGGACTTAATTCCATTTTAACGGCCAATAACGGTTTAGAAGCAGTAGACCTGGCTCTTGAACATAATCCCGATTTAATCCTGATGGATATTCAAATGCCCAAATTAGACGGTATCGGGGCAATTATCGAATTAAGAAAACAGGGCTATAAACGCCCGATTATAGCACTTACAGCCTATGCCATGAAAAGCGATAAAGAAAAAAGCCAGGCTGCAGGCGCGGATGATCATTTCTCCAAACCCATTGATTTCGATACCTTTTTCCCCAGGATCCAAAAATATCTGCAGGCGGACATTATTAACGCCAGCGCTGTGGAAACAAACAAAATCGGCGCTTCGGTTTCGCAAAAGATAAAACAAATATTTCTTAATACCGCCCGGGAAAGATTATCGCTGATAAAAGCGATTTTGGCCGGGAACGGCGCTGCACTGCAGGGAATAGAGATAAAAAGGATCGCCCACTCTTATAAAGGTAATGCGGCCCACTTAGGTTTGAAAGAGCTCGAATCTACAGCTAAAAAACTCGATGCTGAATTAAGAAATAATGAACCCGGAGAAGCAATAAGAGATTCGCTGGAAAAATTAGCCGGCCAGCTCCGGGAAATCTTACAAGCCAATCCGATTTAATTTATTATACGGGTTTGGCGCCGGACACCAGCGAAAATTTCCACTGCATCAAAATGTCATCATCCAGGAATTCCATCTTGTATGCTTTTTGCACCAGGGCATCACACTCATAATGCATCTTTTTTATTATATCTACGTTGCGGAAAGGAAGACCCGACTTATCGAGCCAATTGTTTAAACTCATATTCTCCATGATAACGGTCCTGGATAGGATGTCTTTAAAACCCTGCTCTACATAAAGATTAATCAGATCATCGAGCATAAAAGTATGCCTTTCCTCCTTAAAACGGAACATGTTTTCGTAAAAAGAGAAAGAATGCCGGTCCGGCGGATTACCCTCACATAAGATAAATTTCCCTCCGGGCTTCAACACCCGGTAAATCTCACTTACGGCCTTTTGTAGGTTAAGGGAATGGTGAAAAACCATACGCGCTGTAACAAGGTCGAAAGTATCGTTTTCAAACTGCTCCAGGTTTTCGATTTGTCCTAAGGAAAGCCTTAAACCATTCGCCTGGGGAATTTTGTCCAGCATGCTTTGACTTATATCTGTGCCGTAATATTCCACCTCCGGGCAGTGCTCTTTCAAGGCCATTAAAACTTTGCCCGTGCCTGTGCCAACGTCCAGCACCTTTTGATTTTCCCGGACAGCCGCCATCTCTACCATGGTTTTGAGCAGCTCGTCCCGGTTCACCCAATCCAACTGGTTATAAAGCTGCGAACGCACATTCCAGTCGGTTTTGACACGCACCAACCGGCGCACAAACCGGGTATCGGTTAACGCTCTCTCGTAATCCTCCGGGGTGTCTATCTCCATCCAACCCCGCTCCACCACCACGCAGTGCAGCGGCGCCCCTAAGTCGGTCATTTCCCGGAAAATATCCGTTAACCAGAGATTGGAGAAATCGTCTTCTTTTTTTAACCGGTTCCCTTTGTATACGTCTTTGAGCCGGTCATAATGTTTTTTTAAAATAGTCACACCCCGGAGTGTAAATTTTACCATGCCGGTGAACTGGCCCTGGATATCTAAATTTTCTTTTTGGGAGAGCTGTTTCCCATGGATGAGATGTTTCCCGATCTCCTGCAGCCGGTTTTCAGAATCGAAGCAAACCATTTCCAGTTTTTCTAAGGCTGCTTCCGTGCGCTGTTTGATCGCTTCTTGCCAGTTTATCAATACACCGACGGCAATATCGTGGTGAGATTCCATTAAACGGCGCAGCACTTGTTCTTCGTAGATTATATCCGAGTAAAGAACAATAGTGTCTGTAGTGAGTTCTTTCCCGGCGCAAAATAAAGAGTGGAGCATGCCGGTGTTTTCGTAATCCGGGTTATCATAATATTTGACGCCCGGGATGTCTATTTTTTCTCCCCGGTATCCCCGCACAACGGTGATGTCTTCTATGCCCCGGGCATGAAGAATATTCAATTGGATTTCCAGCAGTGAGTTATCTTCGATGTCTATAAGGCATTTAGGTTGGTTCCGGCATAGGGAACCTAATCGTGATCCCATGCCTGCCGCTAAAATTATTGCTTTCATGATATTTCCTTTTACTAATTTTTCGGGGCACCCTGGTCAGGTTTGAATTTCCCAGGTCCCTCAGAGGGTGCGGATGCCGTTCGCCCGGGCCCGCCTTTTATCCAGGTATAAGAAGTAAGGCTTTAAAGTATTTTATTATAAAGTAATTCTTATCGCATTGCAAGGAAGCGCTCCGGCTTTAGGGCAGAAAATTATTGAGCTTGACTCTAAACACAATTGCCTCGCCTATAAAAAAAGCCAATAATGAAGACCCCCCGTAAGAAACAAAAGGCAGCGGGATACCCAGTATCGGGAAAAAACCGATAGACATTGATATATTAATCAGGAATTGAAACAGGATCAAACCGTTAAAAAGGTAAACAAAGTAGAATTCCTGGTCCGACCTGACATCGCTGAGGTTAAATTGCCGGTAAAAAAGAACAAAAAACAAGAGGAGCAGCACACTGATCCCCAAAAAACCGAACTCCTCACCCAATACGGAAATGATAAAGTCGGTGTGCCGGGTAGGTAAAAATTTGTACTGCGATTGGGTGCCGCTGAGATAACCTTTACCCGAAAGCCCGCCGGAACCGATGGCAATTTTCGATTGGATAATTTGATAACCGGAAGATTTTTCGTATTTTTCGGGATTTAAAAAAGAGACGATGCGGTCTTTTTGGTAGGGTTTCAGGACATACTGCCAGGCGGTAAAGGAGACGCCCACTAAGCCGATGATAATACAAACCACGATAACCGGTTTGATCCCTTTTAGAAATATCATCATTAAGAAAAAGGAAACCAGCATAAATGCAGTGCCTAAATCGGGCTGCAAGGCAATCAAAACAAAGGGCAGACCAATAATAAAGGATATCTTAAAAAAAGCTTTCCAGCCGATAGTGGTGATCCTGGCGCACAATTTTGCCAGGCATAGGGCCAGGGCTACCTTAATGAATTCGGAGACCTGGATATTGAAGAACCCGGTTTTTATCCAACTTTTCGTGCCGGAGGTTATCTGTCCGACAGCGATCTGCAGCACTAATATCCCGGCCAGCACAGCATATATATAAAAACAGGAAGCGAATATTTTTTCGGTTTTGACCAGGAAAACGATAAAAAAAACTACGATAGAGAAGAGCAGCCACAGCAGTTGTTTGAAGACGTAGGATTGACCGGCGCTGTGAGAAGCGCTGTAAATAAGAACTACCCCCCCTGCGGACAGCAGCAGCAGGACGGCGAAAGTAAATTTGTCGAAATACTTTGCCGTATCGTAATTGAAAAGTTCTTTCATAGTGATTTTATACATTACCGGGGTTCATTTGTCAACCTCTTGGCACGAGGGGGGGGACGGCGTCCCCAGCCTATAAGGGGCTTTCGAGTAACAGGAAAGCGTATCGCTCATGAAAAGTTT
>JAGLSW010000349.1 GCA_023135565.1 Candidatus Aminicenantota bacterium
TCCCCGGCAGGGGCCGCCGGAGGCTTGAAAAAAACAGGAAAATAATTTAATATATATTTTTCAAAATTAAATAGAACGGCTCAGAGGAGGCAAGAAATGATCGAAAACAAACAGCCCGGCAGCAAAGGTTTCCGTTTGAAATATGGTATGGTAGGCGGCGGTGAGGGCGCATTTATCGGCGAGGTACACCGCAAATCTATCGCTTTAGACGGCAAAGCCGAATTAACCGCCGGGGTTTTTTCCCGGGACTACGGCAAAACTGTTAGCGGCGGCGAAGCGCTGGGCCTGGACAAAAACAGGCTGTACAAAACCTACGCGGAGATGGCGAAAGCAGAAAGCAGCCGCGAAGACGGTATCGACTTCGTGGTAATCGTCACCCCGAACAATACTCATTTCCCTGTGGCAAAAACCTTCTTAGAAAAAGGCATCCATGTGGTTTGCGATAAGCCTCTAACCACCACATCCGGCGACGCCGAAACACTCGAAAAACTGGCGGCGGAGAAAGATTTACTTTTTTGTGTCACCTATACGTATACCGGCTATCCTATAGTAAAACACCTGCGGGAAATGATTAAAAAGGGCGACTTAGGCGATATCCGGGTAGTCAATGCCGAGTACCCCCAGGACTGGCTGGCAACCAAATTAGAAGAGACGGGGCAGAAGCAGTCGGCCTGGAGAACCGACCCGGCGCAGAGCGGCATATCCTGCTGCGTAGGCGATATCGGCAGTCATATCGAGAATATGGTTTCTTACCTCAGCGGATTAAAGATCGAATCACTGTGCGCCAGGTTGGATACTTTTGTGGAGGGCCGGACTTTAGACGATAATGCCACGATTTTGGTGAATTACGACTCCGGGGCCCGCGGGCTTTATTGGAGTTCCCAGGTGGCGGTTGGCCATGACAACGGGCTGCGGGTCAGGATCTACGGCAGCAAAGCCGCCGCCGAATGGAGCCAGGAAAACCCCAACTACCTTAAAGTTTCTTATTTAGATAAACCTACCGAAATCATTTCCCGGGGCCGGGATGATTTGTGTCCTCACGCCCAGGGTTTTTTGCGGCTTCCCGGCGGTCATCCTGAAGGTTATTTCGAAGCCTTTGCCAACATTTACGCCGCTTTTATCGACGCCCTGATTGCCAAACTCAGCGGCGCCGCACTATCCGCGCAAGAATTCGATTTCCCGAAAATAGAAGCCGGTTTGCGGGGCGTCCGTTTTATTGAAAAATGCGTGGAAAGTTCGCAAAAAGGAGCAGTGTGGATAAAGTTTTAGATACTTGTGAATTCTCTTCAAAAACACTGTTGAATAAAAAGGCTAAATATGTTATAAAATAAGCTGAGGCAAACATGGGATTACAGACAGTAGAATCGGAAAAGATTTCTTTTTATGCGCGGAAGATTTTAAAAAAGATAGAATCCAATTTTAAAATTATCCCCTTGAATTCATTAAGAGAGGATAAATATTTCTTGAAATATCCGCTGTATATTACCATCGAACATGAACATGAAAAGGGTAATGTTATTGCCAGTTTTGACGATGTTGAAGCTTTTGCTTACTCGGATAATGAATTTGAAGCCGTGGATTTGCTCTGCCGGGAAATCATTGTACTTTATGAAGACCTGCTGGAAAATCAAGAAAATCTTGGTCCGCTGCCCCAAAAATGGTTCTCGATATTACAGGGTTTTATCAGGTGCAATTAAAAAAGCGAGACATCCAAAAAATATTCCGCAAATTAGAAAAGTTAGATCAGTTCAACTTTAAAAATCTTATCGACTGTCCATTAACAAAAGAAGATTACCTGGAAATCATAAAAGAGAAAGGTTATCTTTAGAGTTCACAGTTAGGAGAAACAACTTTATACTTCTTTATGCATGTTTCTTGAAATATAGATCAAAAAAATGAACGGTTCTCGGCGGATAGTTGATTCTACTGCCGGATACCTGTTTGTAAAATATCTCAGCGACTTTTTCGATGCCCACTGAATCGAAAAGTTTTTTTACACTCTTTTCATTACCGTAATGCAAGATGTTTTCAACCAAAACCTCGACACTTATGTTTCCCTTAGCATCCTCCTTGATATACCAGAATAAAGAACTATTTTCCTTGATTAATTCTTTAATCTTCACATGCCGACTTTTGCTTGCATTACCTGGAGCCGCTGTTTCCATGAAAACACCTCGTATTAATTGTAATATTTATCGTTTATATTGTCAATCAAAATTTTGCTTGCGAATAATTTTACCGGGTCTGCGATAGCATAATAGGGAAGTTTTTGATATAATAAACCTTAAATAGCATAGTGGTGCGTCAAGTCTCGCCCTTAGGGTATAAACATTGATTTTTCTCGCCTCCGGCGGCCCCACGCGCGTGGGATAGCGTTAAGCCGCTGCGCGGCAGG